>DATMXY010000517.1:0-16839 GCA_035561275.1 Anaerovoracaceae bacterium
ATACATTTACTGTTTTATATATGGTTATTCTGCGGTCCAACAAATTTAACAGATATCCCGACAGCAGAGACAGGATCCCAACAGAGATCCCTCCGATCAGGAGAAGATCCGTCCTCATCAGCCCCAGGCCCGTGAAGATAAGGCTTCCCAGCCCTCCTGCGCCGATATAGGCCGCCAGGGTCGCGCTGGCGATCACTTCAACGACAGCGGTTTTTATCCCTGTAAACACGAGGGGGAACGCAAGAGGGATTTTAACGGTTAAAAATGTCCTCCATTTCCCCATTCCCATTCCCAGCGCGGTCTCCAGCACCGCTTCGGGCAGCGTATGAAACGCCAGCGCGGTGTTCATAAGGATCGGCGGGATCGCCAGAATTGCCAGTGCGACGACGGCGGGTTTCAGTCCCGTTCCCAGGATCGGGATAAAGAGCACCAGGATCGCCAGGCTCGGAACGATCCTCAGGGTTCCGAATACGGCTTTGATGGCCTGATAAAGATGCCGGTTCTTTGTGCTCAGGATCCCCAGAGGAATTGCAATTGCCATGGCGATGACGATCGAGTCCAGGCTGATGATCACATGCTCCCAAACCAGCTGCACATAGCTGTCCGCATTCTCGGAAAAATAGTTTATGATCTGCTGCAACGCCTTGTCTCCCTTCCCTTCCCTTGTCTGGTTCGTTCACATTTCATCTGTTTTTCATATTATTCCTATATGTTATAATTTTGTTTAATTATCTTATCCTTTTTCGCCAACTTTGTCAATAGATATTATATAGGAATAGTAGGATTTTATATGTCTCTTGCTCGGCGACCCGGATCGCCCCGTACTGATTTTCAATTCCACTAAATTTCTGTTATATGTCTGTTATATGTTTGTAAACTCTTTGTTAAAAGTACCATTTCCAATATCGAATTGGTTGATTTCAGGCAAAACAAATGCTACTATAGTTGTGTAAAATCAGAAGGCATAATAGGATGAACCTAAATAAATATTCACAAAAGATGGGGTACTGAGTATGGGAAAAAGCGGAAGCAGGAGTAAAAGCAGTGGTACGAATAAAGTCAGGAATAAGGCCGCGGTTTTCAATGCGGACCAAAGTACGGACAGGGGCCGTCCGGTTGTCAATGCGAATCAAAGTGCAGACAAGGGTCGTTCCAAAAATCTTCTCATTTGGATTATCATTGCATTGCTTGCCGCCGCGTTTTTAATCGGCGTGTACCTATTAAATTTACATTGGCATGAACGCTGGGCAACAGCTACGAGTGATATTCAATATGTGAGAGCGAAGGTTCTGGATGTAACTGCCGAAGATTTGACTTTGGACGAAGCTTTGGGGCTTTACCGGGGATCTCAGAATTTAAAAATAGAAATACTTTCGGGTGAGCGAACCGGAGAAGTCTTTGAAGTCCAAAACATGCTGAATCCGGCTTATCACGTTCTGGTTAAAAAGGGAATGACTGTTGTGGTCAGTCTCTTCGAAAACGACGGAAACGTTCGTGTGGACGTATTCAGCCATGATCGTCTTCCTTACTATTTGCTGGCTTTGGCTTTCTTCCTGGGCGCGATGGTACTGATTTGTGGAAAGAAAGGCTTCAAGTCGGCTATTGGCCTGACATTTACACTCCTGTGCATTCTTTATCTGTTCCTGCCCATGATGTTTCTCGGATTTTCGCCCGTTTTGTCGGTTATTTTGCTGGGCGTTATCGTTTCTTTGGTTACGTTGGTGCTTCTAAACGGCTTTGGACGAAAGACCCTTGCCGCGATTCTGGGAACAGTGTCCGGCGTGGCGATAGCAGGCGGGTCCGCTCTCATTATGGGCTGGCTGGCCAATATTTCAATATACCATTCCCAGGACGCAGAGACCATCATGGTTCTCGCACGGAACTTTTCAATCAAACCACAAGGGATACTGTTCGCCGGAGTCATCATCGCGGCGCTTGGCGCAGTCATGGACGTGGCAATGTCGATCTCTTCATCGGTATGGGAGCTCGCCGGTATGGGCAAGGATGTCTCCCGCAAAAGACTGTTTGCCTCAGGGATGAATGTTGCGCGGGATACTGCGAGTATCATGGCAAACACACTCATCCTGGCCTTCGTGGGTTCGTCCGTCACATTAACTGTGATCCTTTTCGTCTCAAATATACCCTTTATGCGATTAATCAACTCAGATCTTCTGGCTATTGAGATATTGCAGGCGATTTCGGGTACGCTGGGCATTTTGAGCGCCGCACCGATAACGGCTTACATTTCGGCTGTTCTATTTGAAAAAATGCATTAGAAATAAAAACGATACCCTCCCCTGGCGCGACGCGGAATTTAAAACTGCAACGTTATTTCCTACTCGATGAAAAAGCCGGAGCATAAAGCCCCGGCTTTTTCCGCTTGTAAACGTATTCTTAAAACATGTTCCTAAATCGTAGTGTTTGTAATGAAGCGCTGCAGGATAACTGCCACCTCGGCGCGCGTTGCGTTTCCGCCGGGATTGAGTTTCCCGCTGTTGTCGCCGCTGAACAGCCCGATGCCAACCGCCCAGCGCATTGCTTCTGATGCCCAGGAGGAAACGTCTCCGTTGTCGGGGAAATTACCCAGACTGCCGCTTGCCTGACCCGGCGCCGCATAACGGTATAGGATCACTGCAAGCTGTTCTCGGGTAATATCGGCATCCGGCTGGAAGCCGGTATTCGTTCCCTCGACAATGCCCTGCTGTGATGCCCAGGCGACTGCGTCGGCATAATACTGGCCCGGCGGGACATCGGCAAAGGACTGGGTCCCGCCGGCCGGCGTGTTCTCAAGCCTGTGAAGTACGGTAACCAGCATGCCCCGCGTCATGGACGTGTCAGGTGAAAAACTGCTTCCTGACGTTCCGGAGAAGAGGCCGCGGGCTGTAACAAAGGCGACCGAGTCGGATGCCCAGTGCTTATCCGTATCGGGGAAGGATTGGCCTGCCTCTATGATCTTAACGGTGCCCGATGCGCCCAGCGGAACCAGAAGCTCTCCGTTCTGGGCTACCGAGGTGCGGATGATCTCCTCTGTGCCGTCGCTTTTTACCAGAACCGCTATCGTACCGGGGCCTGCATTGGGCACAGGTACATGCACTACGGTCTTATTGCTGCTTGTAGCGCTTGTGGAAAGTTCGATCTTGACCTCCCTGGCTCCGTCCGGCCAAACCGTGGTCGTCATTACGGCTCCTGTCGCAGGATCTGTCGCTGTGGTAATCACGGGAACATTAGTAGCAGGGGGATTCTGTGCAGCCGAACCGCCGCTGGGGCTGTCGTCATCGTCGTCATCGTTGTCGGGGTCAGGCGATGGCGGTGGTGGCGTGGATTTCGTCATGGTGAAGCTGTCGATGGCGGTGGCGGCGCTTACCTCGTAGGTCGTGATGGTCAGCGCTCTGCCTTCCGCCTCGATAATGGTGTACTCGGGCTTGTTCGCCTGATAATCTATCTTGGAGGTGGCTTTTTTCGTTGGCTGGATGGCGTAGTACTTACTGCCCGTAGAGGAGTTCAGAGTCATGTAAACGGTGCCGTCCGGGTCGAGCAACGTACTTTCTTGATTATTCTGATCAATGGTGATGCCATTGGTTACCAGGGGGCCGCCGGTTCCCACTGTAGTGTAGTTGCTCTTGAAGGGGAAAGTACGGGTGTAGCTGTGGTCATGGCCGGTCAAAGCCAGATCCACATCGTACTTGGTCATCAGGTCCTCAAAGCCCGCCGCGGAATATGCCTTAATATCCGAATCGTTAAAGTGGCTGGCATTGCTCTGCTGGCTTTTGTGGGTTTGCACGACCAGCCAGTTGTATTTCCCCGCGCTAGCCGTGGTAGCCTTTCCCAGCACATTGTCAAAAGTGTCGATGTATGGCTTGGCCTCCGCTGCGCTCTTCGGATACGGCGCGGTATCCAACACCACAAACAGGATGTTGTTGTATAAATAGTAGTAGTTGTTCAATTGAAAGCCGCTTACAACCGCTGTTTCCAGATTAGGCCGATTGTAGTGGTAGCCGTACATGTTGCGGCCGTCCCCGGAAACCGCCGAGCCGTCGGCCTCATGGTTACCCATGACAGAGGAGAACGGGATGATCCGGCTGCCCTGCGTCAGGCCATCCGCGAAGCCCGTGTATTCCTTCTTCTTAATGGCAATATTCGCAGCGCCCTGGGCGATGTTCTCGATCTGGTCGCCGGTCCCGGCGATAAAGTCCGCGCCTTTGCTGACTATCTCTTTCACAGTCGTGTCCCAGGCGAGCGCGTCGGCATCAATGGACAGATCCGAGTCAAGAGGCTCGCTGGTCCCGAGCTGCGGGTCGCCGACGGCCGCAAAGGTGAATTTACCGCTGCCCGCGGTCTTGAATGTATAAGACATGCTGTAAGTTGTCCCGTCGCTGGAAATCTGGGCGGTGTATTCAGTATCGGGGGCCAGGCCCGTCACCGTAACTTGGTTCCACTTCTTGCCCGTTTCCGCGGGGCCCTGCGTGCCGGTGAAGGCTGCCTCCACACCGTCGACTTTCACCGACGGCGTCCCGGATACGGCCGTGTCACAGTACCAGTTAAAGTTCAGCTTGCTGGCGTCGGCCCCTACGTTCACGATGAGATCGTCGACTCTTTTACTGTTTTCGGGCTTCGTTATGGTAAAGCTGTCAATGGGAGTAGCGGCGCTTACCTCATAGGTCGTGATGGTCAGCTTTCCGTTTTCCGCCTCGATCATGGTGTACTCGGGCTTGTTCGCCTGGTATTGTACCTTGGTGGTAGCCTTTTTCGTCGACTGGATGGCGTAGTACTTGCTGCCCGTGGAGGAGTTCAGGGCCATGTAGACGGTGCCGTCCGGGTCGACCAGCGTATTTTCTTGATTATTCTGATCAATGGTAATGCCGTTGGTTACCAGGGGGCCGCCGGTTCCCACTGTAGTGTAGTTGCTCTTGAAGGGGAAAGTGCGGGTGTAGCTGTGGTCGTGGCCGGTCAAAGCCAGATCTACATCGTACTTGGTCATCAGGTCCTCAAAGCCCGCCGCGGAATATGCCTTGATATCTGCGTCGTTCCAGTGGCTGGCGTTGCTCTGCTGGTTTTTGTGGGTCTGCACGACCAGCCAGTCGTATTTCCCCGCGTTGGCCGCAGTGGCCTTCCCCAGCACCTTGTCAAAAGCAGCGATGTATTGCTTGGCCTCCGGCACATTTTCCAGGTATTTGCTCGGGTCCGTCGTTTTCATATACGGCGCGGTATCCAGCACCACAAACAGGATGTTGTTGTACAGATAATAATAGTTGCTTAATTGAAAGCCGTTTACAACCTCTGTCTGCGCATTGGGTCGGTTGTAGTGATAGCCGTACATATCGCGGCCGTCCCCGGAGGTCATCGAGCCGTCGGCCTCATGGTTGCCCATGACGGAGGCGAAGGGGATGATCCGGCCACTTTGCGTCAGACCTGCCGCAAAGCCCGTATATTCCTTCTGCTTAATGGCAATATTTGTGGCGCCCTGTTTGGCATTCTCGATCTGGTCGCCGGTCCCAGCGATAAAGACAGCGCCTTTGCTGACTATCTCTTTCACAGTCGTGTTCCAGGCAATTGAAGTGGCTTCAATCGTCGCGTCCGTGTCAATTGCAGCGCTGGATTCGCTACACCCGATCTGCGGATCACCGACGGCCGCAAAGGTGAATTTGTCGCTGGCCGGGGTCTTGAACGTGTATGGGCCGCTGTAAGTTGTCCCGTCACTGGAAATCTGGACGGTGTATTCAGTGCCGGGGATCAGACCCAACACCGTGACCTTGTTCCACTTCTTGCCCGGTTCCGCGGTGCCTTGCGTGCCGGTGAAAGCCGTGGACACTCCTTTGACTTTTACCGATGGCTTCCCGGACACAGTGTCGGCACAGTACCAGTTAAAGTTCAGCTTGCTGGTGTCGGCGCCTACGTTTACGATGAGATCGTCGACTTTACCGCTCTCGCTGACAGGAAGCTCCGGAGTGTAACCGTTGAATTTATAGAAATTGTACGTGAACTTGGAGGAGCCATCCAACCCATAGGTGGTAAAGCCTCCACCGTAAAACTCCAGGCCCTGGTTAGCCTGCCCGCTAAACAGAGCGCCGGCATTGCGCACATGCCACCCGCCTGTAACGGCTATCGGTTCCCACAAGCTGCAGCTTATGGGGTTAGTGGCGTCGGCGGGGTCGGGCAGGGTCGTCAGGCTCAATTCGTTGCCTCCTGCACCGGAGGTGAGGTATTTGCCATCGTCAGTGATGTAATAGTAGTACCCTGTCCCACTGTCCAGCTGGGCCGTGAAAACGGCGACGGCGGAACCCGTAGGGACCAAAAGCTGCGTTCCGATGACACTGGAATCGACGGGGGCAAGCTTACCGCTGAGAGGGGTGGTGCCAACAATCTGCTTTCCGGAGTCATACCAGATGACGAACTGATCGCCGTCGGTAGGAGCCGCTGTCATCAGATCAGCTGTCGGAACGACTTTATAGAAGCTGTAAATGTACGGAGCTGAGCCTGAGGAACTGGGGTATCCATAAGTGGTAAAGCCGCTGTAATACTCCAGGTACTGGTTGTGGTTGCCGTTAAACGCGGCGCCGACGTTGCGTATGAGAACGCCGCCGGTGGTGGTTGTCACCTCCCAGGAACTGAGATCGTTTGCGCCGGGCGCAGTTGTCAGGTCCAGGGAATTTCCTGTCGGGCCGGAGGTCAGGTATTTGCCGTTGCTGGTGAAGGTGTAGTACCCTGTCGTGCTGTCTTTGTTTACGCTGAAGGCGGCGGCTGAAGAATTCGCGTAGAGCACGCTGCCGTTTACGGTGACGGTGACAGGACTCAGCTTAGTTGAGCCGGGGTTTCCTGTGACGGTCGTGCTGAGGACTGTTCCGCCCGCATTGTGGTAAATGATGACCTTGTCGCCGGTGGTGAGGGCTGCCGTCGTGGCGCAGGCGATATAGGCGGTGTCGGCCAGATTATCTTCCAGCGAGCCACTGTAGGTCAGACTCCAGTTGGGATAGTTGGCACCATGGGAGGGGGACACGCCGCCGTGCGCCACGGTTTCATCGGCCACATACTCGGCAATGAGATCCTGGACCACCCCACTTTCCAGATCGTCCGTTTGCGACCAGATCGTATCGTCGGTGGAATAAGCGGCGAATGGCCCGTTGCCAAGATGGTAATTATTGACGGCCATAATATATTCTTTATTCAAGTCAAACGCGGTTCCGTTAGAGAATCCTGTAATGATCGCCCGATGACCTACAGACTGTGCCATGTCATACTGGAAGTTAAGGCCGTAGAAAATCGGGTTTGTGAAGTCGTCGCCGATAGTACTGTAGTGCGCAGTACCGCCGCTGATCGATACGGATAGGCGGTATTGGGCGTTGTACTCCAGGATATCCTTGATCTGCTGTCCGGTCAGCGGCAGCAGGTAAAGCGTGTTGTCGTATTTGTACATCCGGTAGATGTCTCTCATGGAAAGCGCACCGGCAGTGGCGGTATAGTTCCCGTCGACCACGACGGAAGTGGAAGACATGTCAACCGTGATGTGGTCAAGGCCGGTGTCTGTGAAGAGGGCGCTTCGCGTCACGCCTTCGGGGTATTTTTCGGCCATGTATTTTGAACCTTCGGCAATCTGCGCGCGATTGATGAGGTCGATGGTATCCGATTGCCTCAGATAATGATTTGTGACGGTGTCCCACGTTCCCGTAAGAGTACCCACAGGCTGGTTGACGTATTCCGAAGCTGCGTCGGCATACGGGGCGATCATCGTCTTAAGCGTCTGGGCATAGGTTTTGGCTTCGTTAGTTCCGGTGTAGCTTGTCAGATTTACGTTCTGGCTGTTATCCAGCTCGACGCTGATGCTGTTGTCCGGGTTCAGGGTAGCGGAAAAAATGCTCTTCGTCAGCTCGGTTCCACCGGCGTTGACGACGAGCACGTTATCGTTATTCTTATTCTTATAGGTATGGTTAGAGTAGCCCGTGGAATGGTCGTGGCCGGCGATGACAATGGCGACGCCGGTGGTGTTCTCGATGACGCGGGCGATCTGGTTTTCCGTATTGACCCCGTACTGCAAGGCGCCAGTCGTCGTGCCCATGCCGGAGTGATAGGAAAGGATGATAAAGTCGCAGCCGTCCTCTGTCCGCATCTTAGACACGTAATGCTGGACCTCGATTGCGCTGTCCGTCGCAAAGGTGATTCCCGGATAGTTATCGGGAACGTCCCACCGTGGGCAGTCCGGGTTCTCCAGTCCCAGAATACCGATCTTGAGCGTCTGGCCGTCTACGTCGATATCCTTTGTGATATAGGGTGTAAAGGCGTTTGCCCCGGCGTCATGCCCGGATATACCGTCTGTGCCGTCCCAGTAGAGGTTGGCCGCAAGTACCGGAACGGGATCGTATTCATTGTCGGCTTGAAGATAATCATAAATGTGGTTCATGGCATTCCAGTCGTAATTGAACTCGTGGTTGCCCAGTACATTAGCATCATAGCCGATGTACTTCATACTGAGCGCCATGGGATTGGGTCCCACGGCATTGCCGCTTGTATCCTGAGCGATGTGGTAGGCGGAAACAGGGGTCCCTTGGTACACGTCTCCGTTGTCGATGAGCAAGACATTGTCTTCTCTGATGTCTTGCCGGATATCATAAACCGCTGTCGCAACTTTCAGCATGCTGTTGCCGGCCGGTTGGTTGGTAAGCAGGTTTGTGTCCCAACATTTTCCGTGCATGTCGGTGGTCGAAAGAACCGCGAAGGTCGTTCCCGGCGTCCCACCGCCGCCTCCGACCGGTTCGGTCGGACTTTGAGCATTATGTATCGCAAACGAACTCTGGCCCTGGTCGACAACGATAAAATCCGCACCGTTGTCGTTCGAATCGTATCCGTTGCCGGTTCTTCCAGCTTCCGGAGTTATTGCGTTGCCGCTTGCATTGATTGCTTTTCTGACGGCCGCCGATGTATTGGTAAGAGCGGCTGCAGTTGTGCCTTCACATTGATTTGCGGTGTTACCGTAACCGATAAAATCGATTAGATTTGCACTGAAAGGATCAGTTACGGGCGTGCCGTGTATAAGCGCAACTTTGCCGGCTGTCGCACCCATAGCGATTGAACCGGTCGCATCCGGCGTCACCGGCAGATCCTCTGCGGAGCCGTTGGTGCCCGCCGCTTCCTGAATCAGATAATATCCGTGGGACTGGATCATCGTTGTATCGGGAATTACTGTATACAACGAACTGGAGGTTGAGAAACTGTTTGTTGTAGGTCCTGCGTACTGTATCGTCCAGCCCGATATGTCGACTTCCTGGTCTGTAGGGTTATACAGCTCGACAAAGTCGTTTTTGTACCTTGCGTCGGTATTTCCGCCGCCGCCGTAGACCATGCTGATTACCACATGATCCGGCGTTTCTATCGCGTTGGCGACCGGCGCTAAGGGGATATATAGGGTAAGGGCCAGCATGACGGCTAAAAATACCGACAGCCCTCGCTTGATCCCTTCCCGTCGTGTTTTGTTAGGCATTGTTATGTCCTCCTTTTGTGAAATGATGACCTGAGTATCTGAGCGCTCAGAATGCTTCTTTTAAATAAGCATTGAAGAATTTTCTTAAGATACCGGGAACTTATCCGGAAACCGCACCTCCTTTGACGACCCGGTCGCGTCTGGATGGAATATACTTCTGCTGATTATACCTTGCCAATAATCTCCGTTTTGTTCAACGCAGTTCCTGTTATAATTTAACTAAACTCCTGTTATAACTCGGTAAAATCTTTGTTAACTATCCCATTCTCAATGGGAATGAGATAGCATCCCCGGCTTATCGCTTGAATTCAGAGATTTCCTTTTGTTCGCCGTCGTTCAAGGCCGGATATATGCATGACAGTCCGAGCGGCGTCTCCGCCGTTCGGACTGTCTGCTTTTCGACCAAATAAACAGTTAATTTACTTTTGCCTTGTACAATTCACTCCTGGCGAATGTTCGCAAAACACTCATATTGAAAGCATATTGTAGAGCACCTGCGCCATCTCGGCCCTGCTTGCCTCTGCGGATGGATTCAGCCTGCCGCCGGTTCCGCTGATCAAGCCGGCTCCGACGAGCGTCTCCAGCGCTTCTTCTGCCCATGGAGACACTTCGCCGGCGTCCGTATATTTTGACAGCGGAGAGCCGGAGTGAGCTCCGGGTGCTTCGCCGATGACCTTAAGGACGTTATAAAGGAGTGTGAACATATCCTGCCTCGTAATCGTTTCTTTGGGCGCGAAGCGGTTGTTTCCAATACCGTTTGAAATCCCCAGCCGCTTTGCCGCAGACAGATAGTTCGTATAATAATCGTTTCCGGCGTCCGCGAAGTTTCCGGAAGGCGTATTGTCCGGCGCGATATCATAGGCGCGCATGAGCATTACGATGAATTGTCCGCGCGTCAGTTTGCCGTCCGGGCTGTATTCTGTCGCCGTTGTCCCCGTCGTTATCCCGCGCGCCGCGATGAATGTCACTGGCCGCACATACCAGGCCGCGCCGCCGACGTCGGTAAACGAGACCTTGTTGTAGCCGATCACGTAAGAAGAGAAGTGTGTCGTCACGAAAATCACCATCCTGGTCGCCGGGTCATACGCGCCTCTGACCGTGTTGAGATTACCTGAAGCGTCGATATAGTAGACGACGATCGCGTTGGGGTCCTCTCCGGCTCCCGGCGTATAGGGGATACTGATATGAGCGCTTCCGCCGCCGAAATCCGTAATTTCACTGTTGCCGGACGTGATTGAGAAATCGTACACGGGCCTGTTTCCGACTTCAGCTTTGACGGTATCGCCAAGCGTGTCCGTGTCAACTTTTGTAATGTTGATTTTCAGGTCGCCCGCCGCGCTGTCGGCAATCGTGTCCACCGCTTTTGAATCAAAGGTGACCGTGACCACGGACGTGACGATGGAGACCTCGGCATTTGTCTGCGCCGCAATGTTTCTGAAGTCGTCTCCGCCGATTCCGATCTCGGCCGAGCCCGATGTCGACGTTCCGCTGACATGAATGATCACTGCCGCTTTGCCGCCGGAGGATTCGACTTTTTTCGCGCTGTCAATGAGCGCCTGGGCCGTATCCGACCCGACGGACGCCGTCAGCTTGCCGCTGCCGTCGGTTGTTCCTGTGATATTCGCCGACACCGAATTATTATTTGTGCTGACAGCCTGCTCATTGCCCGTTGTGGCGCCGCTGCTATCACGGCCGCCACCGCCGCCGCCGGGACCGCTGCCGCCGCTATCCTGCCCGGAGATAGTGATGGTTTTCTCCCCAAATATACCGGAGCCATCCTGTGCGGTAGCACGCACCGTTACCGTTCCGTTGGCCGCTGCGGTAAGCAGTCCGGTGGAGCTGTCGATACTTGCGGCGTTACCGCTCACGATGCTCCAGGTCACGGCGTTGTTCGTTGCATCGGAGGGCTGCACATCCACCGTCAGCTGCAACGTGCCGTCCTTTGTGGTAATGGAACTGCCGCCTGCGATATTAATGCTCGTTACGTTCTTTTTGGCAATATTGACCGTGAAGCTCACATCCAAGGAAGCGGAGAGGCCGTTTTCGCCTCTAACCGTTACCTTCTCCGTGTAGGTTCCTGCCGTGAGACCATCCTTCGGCGCTATGGTGAAGGTGTCTTTTTCGTTTACGGCAAGATCCCGTAAGCTTGTCGCAGAGAGCGTAAAGCTGTGGGTATCTGTGTCGGAACGCACGATGTAGAGGGAACCCGTATCCTGATTACCGGTATTGGTGACGGTGATATTCTTTGCCGCCAGTGGCGCATAGCCCTCTGTCCTCACCGGGAAAGTATAATTCATGGTATCCAGTGCAATACTGTAGATGGACGCGGGTGGGGTGTCTGTTACCCTCACGGTGGTCCTGCCGGATTTCGTTTCATCCGACCTGGAGGTCGCCGTAACAGTCAGGGTGTCTGCCGTTTCGTCTGCCGCCACAGTAAGCAAGCCGGAGCTGAGGCCGATGGCGGTGCCGGAGCTGCCGTTGCCGCTCACGCTCCAGGTCACGGTGTTGTCATATTCGCCGATACCGTTAACGGCGGCACTGAAAATTTGCGCCGTGCCTTTCTGCACACTGGGATTTGCGGGGGAAACGGTGACGCTTGTTATGACAGCCGGTTCATCGGTGACGGTGACAGTGGCGGTACCGCTCTTGGTGCTGTCGCCGTTGGACACAGCGGTGACGGTCAGGGTGTCTGCCGTTTCGTCCGTCGCCACGGTGAGTACGCCGAAGCTGTTGATGGCGGTGCCGGAGCTGTTGTTGCCGCTCACGCTCCAGGTCACGGTGTTGTCATATTCGCCGGTACCGTTAACGGTGGCGCTGAAAGTTTGCGTCATACCGTTCAGCACAGTGACGGCTTCCGGAGTTACCACAACGTCGGATATGGTCGCAGCGACAAGCGCCACAGCCCTGGAATAAGCGGTTATTTCGCCGTTTTCATCCGTTGCGACTGCATAAGCGAATTCTTCGACACCCGTTGCAGACGCAAGCTCAATTTCCGTCACGCCATTTGCCGGTGCGGAGCCCAATCTCGTGCCGGTAAGCACAGCCGCCTTCGCGCCGGTTGCATTAAGTGCCTTTGCGCTTTCACGGTCAAACTCAACATCCAGCTCTGTTATGTCAATGTCGTAAATATTTAAACCGATCGGGTAATCCTCCAGCTTCGGCGTATCATAGTAGTTATAATCGTCAAGGCTGGGCGAGTAGGAGTTGATGTAAATCTTATCGTTTGCAAGATCGAAGTACAGCATTTTGATGTAACCGCTGCCGCCCTCGGGCCCGCTTTGATAGTCTGTGCAAATTTGATAAACCACGCGGTCGGATGTGCCGTCGCCGTCATCGTCAAAGCCCTCAAAGTTGAGTGCCGAGCCATGATAATGCCCATTGATAATTGCAAACACGTTTTTGTTTTTTGAGCACACTTCGTTGAGAAGCAGCTTGCTTTGATAGCTTTGCGCCGCGCTTGCGTTTATTCCGCAGTGTACGGCTATAATTGCTTTTCTGTCGGAATATTCTTCCAGAACCGAGTTGATCCAGTCGGTTTCCGGATAATAAATATCCCAGCTCATGTAAACAAAAATCATTTCCACGCCGTCAACTGTCACTAAGTCGTAGTGGCCCAGGTTGTCTTTGTAGCTGCCGCCGTAATAACTGTTAGCCTGGTACCGGTCCTCGCCGAAATATTTCCAGTATAAGCCGTATTTCTCGGCGCCGTGCGCAACATCATGATTTCCGGCGAGCACACCGTAAGGCATGCCCGCGTCCTCAAATTTTTTCAAATAATCCGACGCGAGAAGGAACTGATCTTCCTCGTCCCATTCGTCTACGATATCGCCTGTATGCGGAGCATATTTGATCTTCAGCTCGTCTTTTTTCTCGATAATCCAGTCAACAATATTTTTAAAATGATTGTGATACTGTTCTGAATAATACTGCGTGTCGGTAAACCACGCGAGTGAGAAGTCGTACTGTTTAGGAACAGCGTGTTCCCCTTCTCCGGTCCATTCCTGGGCGTAATTATTATTCTCGGTTCTTGCGGTGTGTTCTTGTGTGTAAGGTGCGAATTCTATGCCTCTTGCCTGAACCAGCACCTTTACCTTGCCGTCTTCCAGTCTGTCTGCAAGGGGGAATATGGCGGTGATGTTGTCGCCTGATTTTGTTGTTCTGAGCAATTCCCAAGCGCTGTTTTCTACATTGAGGGCGTACAGCTGCACCTCTCTGCCGTAATCGGAGGCCGCGGTTATATCGAACCTGAGAGAATCTGTTTCCTGGGCCGCCTCAGCGGTAAGCTCATAGATTTGATAAGGAAATTCGCCGTTGGTCGATACGGTAGCGTCGCTGTCTGTTTTTTCTGCTGCAGCCGCTGTGCTGTCTCCCGTGCCCTCGTAAACCTTGATGTCCGCTTTTTCCGCCTGGTAAACGGTGATGTCCTGATCTCCGTCTCTTGCGGTTATCGTTGCTTTTACGGGGCTTTGCGCCACGTCCACGGTTAAGCTCAGATCGGTTGCGGGCAATTGCTCAGGTTCCTCAGGAACAGGCAGGCTGTTGTCAACGTTCAGCGTAATTGTTTTGCTTGAAGCACCGCTTGTTACCACCAAAGAATGCGCGCCGTCGGAAAGCTGCGTTGTGTTTATTTCAGTGGCATAAGCGTCCAGCGCCGCACTCGCTGCGGGAATTGTAAAGGAAGCCTTTACATAAACATGCAAATTGTTTGAGTCGCCGACTGCTATTTGCGCGTCAGGGTCAAGATTAAACCAACCGAGTTTTGCGGTGCCCGCGCCGTCCGCGCCCGTGCCGACTCGATAGCCTTTATATTCCGTCGGTCTGAACGTTGTTCCGTCTGGGAGGGAAAGCCTGATCCACTGTACGGTAAAGTCGTCGTTATTCTCAGAGGTGAAGCTTTCAAAAGTAGAGCCGTTCGTCCCCGCATAGATATACAGGTCAACGTTTGCCGACCCGTCGGGGTTGTAGGTAAAGTACTTGCTGTCAACCCGGACTGCCATGGAAGAAAGGCCGGGCACTTCGGAGTATTTGGGGAACAGCTTGATGATTTCGCCGTGGTCGTCGTCTTCATGGTCCTTGACAACAAGGGCGTTTTTAAAATATGCGTCAAGACCGTTCCCGCCGTTATGGGTAAAGGTGAAGAACGCGCCTTTTTCCAGTGAAGCCGATACAGGGAGGTTTTCGCCGTCAAGCGTCATTGTGACGGGAGCGCTTGTGTCGGCAAAGTTCTTCGCGGTGACGTTCAGCGTGCCTGAAACCGCTTCATTATTGGTTGCGGTTGTACCGTTCAAGCTTGCGCGAAGCCCTGTTTCATCGTTGATTTTATTGATTACGACTCTTTTCATATCTGTTTGGACGGAACGATACACGCCTTTTGCCTTTATGTAGTAATCAAAATAATCAGCGTGCAATAGAACGTCCGAAGGAATGAATGTATACCATTTGTTATAAATCGAGAAGCTTGTTATTACGTCTTTTGAAAAAGAATTCGAGTTGGAAGTCTTATAAAAAAGCTCAATGGACTTCGCGTCTTCGTAATAATAAGGAGTTCTGAAGATATCTCCCTGGTCGATAGAGGCCGGAACAGGAGCAGTGTCCCACTCTCTGATCACAGGTGTCTTTCCGTCATCGACCAGATATGTCATCTGCTCAGGCTCAACAACGCCGGGACTGGGCACTGCCTTTGCCTCATAGAGTGTCATTTTGGGGCCTTCGGGACTTACTTTGAGCGATACGCTTCTGCCGCCGCTTGTGTCTCCTTTGTTAGCAGTGTCATATGCATATGTAGAAGCCAGTTTGGTAATAAATTTGGTAACTAATTCGGGCTGATCTGTGTTCGGGTTAATTGTTTTACGCAATGCAAAACCGTTTGCCGCATTACCAAGACCGTTTATGTTTCTGCAGGTGAAAACCGGCACATCTGCGGCAATACCGCGGATTTCACGGAAGTCCGCTTCGGTGGGCCAGGTATCGTAAACGGTCGTAACACTTGGATCAACAGTGCCGCGTACGGAAAGCATACCCATATTGATGCCGTATTTTTCTTGTAAAAATGTTGTATTGCTTGCTTCGCGGTGAATCCATATCACCGCCGATTTACCCGCCGGGATAATGCATTCATCATTATATGGGTCATCGGGCTGGGTAATGATGACGACTCTTTCGTTACCGCCCGCGTAATTTCTAACGCCGTTATTCGCTTTGGATGAATAGGTCAGTTGATATTCCTCGTTTAAATCGATATCTCTGTTTGTTGTGTTGGTCAGCTCGACAAACTCCAGAATTTGATTGCTGCCGCTGCCAAACCTTGCACTGGTAGCAGAGGAGGAGTCCTGCGGCAATATTTCGGTAATGAACAAGCCTTCGGGTGCTTCAACCTCCGGTATGATAACCTTTTGACCGTTGTACTGCCCGTTATACACATAACCCGGATCGGGCATTGAATTGATTTCCCAGGGAAGCATTTCATAACCGTAGTCAGGGATTTGAAGCTGAACGGAAAGCCCGTCCGAAGTTACGTCATTATCTTTCGCCACGATTGTTCCGTCTGACTCTACAGAAAAATTGTAGATGTAGCGTGAAAGGATCGTGTTCTTATCGCTTTTTAACCTTATGGAGCATCCTCTGGCGCTTTCCGCCCAGCCGTTTTGACCCGTAGCGCTCCAGATTTTCACCCCCTGCGGCACGTCCATCGTTTTACGGAAGGCGTCGTCGGAAGGGTATTGATCAGGGTTCGCAGCAACAATATCCGGTCTGGCCACGCGGATAACCACGGTTTCGCCCGGGCCGATTGCGGGATTCCCCGGTTCATTGCTTGTAATGGTGAGAGGATTGGTTTGAGTAACCATGTTTCCGCCGCTAAGATATTCATACCACAGTGTATAAGTATCGTTAAAAACAATGGCGCTGTTACTTGTATTTACAATTTCCACAAACTCCATTACATCGCTGGTGGTAGTATAAACCGCACTGCGGTTCACGTCGTTGTGATAAATCTCCGTAATCCAAAGGCCTGGATCGGCGCCGTCATACTCAGATGGGTCTGCCACATTGGAAAGCACCGTGAATTCGGTGGCTTTCCCGTCTGCCGGTTCCGCAGCACTGACGGTCGGAGCGTAGGGAAGATATGCGGTGAGAGCCAGCATGACAGTCAAAAATGCCGCCGTCCCCCGTCGGATTACCTTCCGGTTTATCCTGTTGTACATTGATTTGTTCTCCTTTAAAATAATGACCTAGCGTAATCTAAGCCCTTCAGAATACTTTTTGCCGATTTTTTACTGATTTTTACTAATAATCGACAATTTTTTCTCTATAGACCGAAAATTCGTCCAGATATCTCACCTCCTTTGACGATTCGTTCCCAAGTATAATGG
>DATMXY010000518.1:0-10903 GCA_035561275.1 Anaerovoracaceae bacterium
AATGAATTCAGTGAATCAAAAAATAAGGAGGATATTTATGAAGTTTCATGATGCCGGCGGCCTTGGAGGCAATTGTGCATGCGGAAATCAAAACAGGTATGATTATACGGAACTGGACCTGTTTCTGGAAAAGGTCGCAGACATGCCCGGAAATCTCATTGTGATCCTGCAGCAGGCCCAAAATATCTACGGGTATCTGCCGCGGGAAGTCATCGCTTATATTTCGAAAAAGACAGGAAACACGCAGGCCAAGATCTATGGGGTAGCGACGTTCTACACCCAGTTCAGGCTGCAGCCTATCGGAAAGAATCTCATTATGCTTTGCCAGGGAACGGCATGTCATGTGAGCGGTTCAAAGGATATCGAAGCGGCGATCTGCGACGAATTAAAAATCACCGACGGGGAAACGACGGAGGATGGGATCTTTACCTTGAATAACGTGGCGTGCCTCGGCTGCTGCAGTCTGGCGCCCGTTATGATGGTCCAAAACAGCGGGGGAGAGGAAACTTACGGAAACCTTACAAAAGAGAAGGCGCTTGATATCATCAGCCAGATCAGAGAAAAAGAAGCGATGGAGGCAGTATCAGAAAGGGAAGCAATATCATGAGGATCGTAATCGGGCAGGGAAGCTGCGGCATTGCCTCGGGCGCAAAAAAGACGGAAGCTGAGTTTAAAAAGCAGATCCGGGAAAAGGATCTCGATGCGGCGGTGACCGTCACAGGCTGTATCGGGAGCTGCTATCTGGAACCCATCGTCGACATTTACGACGATAACGGGGCATTGAGCAGGTATGTATATATGACGGCGGATAAAGTTGAGGCCGTCGTAAATCAGCATATTATAGGAAAAAAACCGGCAGCGGAGTATCTGATCCCCGAGGCGGGAAGCGCATTTTTGACGAAACAGACCAGGATCGCCCTGAAAAACTGCGGTATCATAAATCCGGAGGACATCGGCGACTATATCGCTTCGGGCGGCTATCAGGCCGTCCGGAAGGCGCTCTTCGAAATGGACGGAGACGCTATCTGCAGGGAAATTGAAAAATCAGGCTTGAGAGGAAGAGGCGGAGGCGGCTTTCCGACGGGAAAGAAATGGATCCAGGTCAGAAACCAGCCGGAGCCGGTTAAATATATCGTATGTAATGGCGACGAAGGCGATCCGGGCGCATTTATGGACCGGAGCGTTATGGAGGGGGATCCCCATAAGATGCTGGAAGGAATAATCATCGCGGGGATCGCCACCGGGGCGCAGACGGGCTATATCTATGTGCGGGCCGAATATCCGCTGGCGGTGCGCCGGCTGCAGATCGCCATCGCCCAGGCGGAGGAAGCAGGCTATCTGGGAGAGAACATCCTGGGCAGCGGGTTCCGCTTTTCCATCCGGATCAACCTGGGAGCGGGAGCCTTCGTATGCGGAGAGGGAAGCGCCCTGACGGCGTCTATTGAAGGAAATAGGGGCATGCCGAGGGTTAAACCCCCGAGAACTGTCGAACAGGGACTGTTCGGAAAGCCGACGGTATTAAATAATGTGGAAACCTTCGCCCACGTATCCTATATCATCCTCAACGGCGCGGAAGGATACCGGAAGATCGGGATAGAAAAAAGCCCCGGCACAAAGGCGTTTGCCCTCACCGGAAATGTAAACAATACGGGCTTGATTGAAGTCCCTATGGGAACGACACTGAGAACGGTGATCTTTGACATCGGCGGCGGAGTGAAAAACGGAAAGGATTTCAAGGCTGTCCAGATCGGAGGCCCGTCGGGAGGCTGCCTTACAAAGAAGCACCTTGATATGAGCCTGGATTTCGACTCGCTGACGGAAGCCGGCGCCATGATCGGCTCCGGCGGCCTGGTTGTGATGGATGAAGATACCTGTATGGTAGGGATCGCAAAGTTCTTCATGAACTTTACGGAGCATGAGTCCTGCGGGAAATGCGTACCGTGCAGGGAAGGGACCCACGTGATGAATGAGATCCTTGACGACATTGTCAACGGCAGGGGCAGCCTGGATCAGATCGACATGCTCATGGAGCTTGCCGATACCATTACGAATACAGCTTTATGCGGGCTCGGAAAGACGGCGGCCTCTCCCGTGGTCAGCACCATCAAAGAATTCCGGGAAGAATACCTTGCCCACGTGGTGGATAAATACTGTCCGACGGGAAGCTGCCGCGGGTTGAGGCGGATCGAAATCATTGCAGATAAGTGTAAGGGCTGTTCCAAGTGCCAGACGGTATGCCCGGCAGACGCTATAACCGGGCGGCGGAAAGAGCCGTACCGCATCGATTGGGCGAAGTGCATCAAGTGCGGCAGATGCATCGGCGGCTGCCCCTTCGGCGCCGTCATTGAGAATTAAGAAGGAAGGTGAACCCAAATGACGAAAACACAAAAATATATGATAATCAACGGCGAACAGGTTCCTTTCACCGACGAAAAGAACATTCTCAGCGTAGTCCGCAAAGCCGGGATCGACCTGCCCACCTTATGCTATTACTCGGAGCTTTCCGTTTACGGCTCCTGCAGAATGTGCATGGTGGAAGACAAAAGAGGAAATATCATCACATCCTGCTCTACTCCGCCGAGAAACGGCATGGAGGTCAGGACCAACACGCCGAGACTGAAGCAGTACAGGAAAACGATTTTAAGGCTGTATCTCGCATCCCATTGCAGAGAGTGCACGACCTGTCCCAAGAACCGCAGCTGCAAGCTGCAGGATCTTGCCATCCGGTTTGGGATCGACGAGATCCGCTTTGACAAGACGGAGAAGGCCTGGAAGGATGACTATAAGATCGACGACTCCAGCCCGGCCATTACCAGGAATCCCAACAAGTGCATCCAGTGCGGCGACTGCGTACGCATGTGCAGCGAGACCCAGCATGTGGGCGCCATCGATTTTGCGCTGCGCGGTTATTCCCTGAAGGTCTGTCCGGCCTTCGACATGCCGCTTGCGGAGACGGAATGTGTCAACTGCGGACAATGCGCCGCCGTATGCCCTACAGGGGCCATTACCATAAAAAACGACGTGCCTGCCGTTTGGAAGGCGATTTATGACGGGAAAAAACGGGTGGTCGCTCAGGTTGCGCCGGCGGTCAGGGCAGCCCTGGGAGAGGAATTCGGCCTGGGCAGCGGGGAAAACGTGATGCCGCTCATTGCGGCAGCCTTAAGGAAGCTTGGCTTTGACGAGGTCTATGATACCTCGTTTACCGCGGACCTGACGGTAATCGAAGAAACAAATGAGTTTTTAAATAAACTGGAAAAGGGCGGGAAGCTCCCCCTGTTTACCTCCTGCTGCCCCGCATGGGTCAGATACGTTGAAGAAAAACATCCCGAACTGCTGCCGCAGGTTTCCACCTGCAAATCGCCGCAGCAAATGTTCGGCTCCGTGATCAAGGCGTATAAGAAGAATGCGCAGGACCGTGACGGCAGAGATACCGTCGTGGTGTCCGTCATGCCCTGCACCGCAAAGAAAGCGGAAGCCCGCCGCGAAGAATTTAAAACAGAAGGGGCGCAGGACGTCGATCTCGTATTGACGACAAAAGGCCTTGCCGACATGATTTATGAGTCGGGGATCGTCTTCCGGGAACTGGAACCGGAAGCTCTGGATATGCCCTTCGGAATGTATAGCGGCGCGGGTTTGATTTTCGGCGTAACGGGAGGGGTTACCGAGGCTGTGATCAGAAAGGTCATGAAGGATAAAAGCCATACCAGCTTAAACAACATCAGGTTCTGCGGCGCCAGAGGTATGGAAGGGATCAAGGAATTCGATCTGCCGTTGGACGACGGCGTAACCGTATTGAAAATTGCTGTGGTAAGCGGTCTTGGCAACGCGGAAAAGCTGATCCGCAAGATGAACGCAGGAGAGGCCGACTATCATTTTATTGAAGTCATGGCCTGCCCGGGAGGCTGTGTCGGCGGCGCAGGACAGCCTTTCGGATTATCGGATAAAAAGAAGCTCCGGGCCGGTACGATCTATGCGTCGGATAAGCAGTCGCAGATCCGCCACTCAGACGAAAACCCGGTCATTCCGGCTCTTTATGACGGGATCCTGAAAAACAGGACCCATGAGCTTCTTCATGTACACTATTGCAATGACTGTCAGGAAGCTGAAATCGGACAATAAACGGCTTCAGCAAAAAAGAACAAAAAATATGGAACATTTTCCCCGGACAGCCGTCTAAGAAACAGTAGAGAGTATCGACCGCAGGCGTCGGTCCATGACGCTTGCAGTATAACTGATTCCAGTGACAGGCCTTTATCAAATGATAAAAGGCGCATAATTCCTTAGGGCGGTTTCGGACGAAACCGCCCTTTCCATGCCGCTGCCCGCGAAGCGGCGTCCCATTTTTGAAAAAGACGCCGTCTTACAGGGAGCGGCGCTCCAATTTTTTGGAAAAGGGGCCGTTTTTCTTGTTTATTCTCCCAAAAGGTCATATACTATAAAAAGCAATAATTTAGACTGCAGCCCCAGCGGCAGGTTTCAGCCCCCGAACTGACGCCTGCGGTTTTGGGTATGTAAAGGATCAAAAAAATATATGAGCAGAAAAATCACAGAGAAGGACGCAAACCAAAATACAAACCAAAACGCTAACCAAATATCGACTATCATTGTAGCCGTTTTCACAGCCTTTATTATTCCGTTTAACGGCAGCGCGCTCAACTTGTCGATTCCCGCCATGGGAAGCGAATTCCACGTCAGCGCCGCTTCCGTCGGATGGATCGTAACGGGGTATTTAATAGCAGCCGCAGTTTTATCGGTACCCTTCGGACGCATCGCCGATCTGACCGGTCGAAAATGGGTCCTGGTAACAGGGATCCTGTCTTTTGCGGTTTGTACCGGCGCCGCAGCCTTCGCCGGATCCATGGCAGTCATGCTGCTGCTGCGCGTCTTGCAGGGAGTCGCGGGGGCAATGATTTTCAGCACAAATACAGCGGTGCTGATCAGTGCTTTTCCTCCGGATAAAAGAGGAAAGGTTTTGGGTTATTCCATCGGAGCGACCTATACCGGCTTATCCGCCGGCCCCGTTATCGGCGGTATCATGAACCATTACCTCGGCTGGCGTTCCATTTTTGTGCTGACCTTTGCCGTCAGCGCCGCCGTATGTATGATCGCTTTCAAGAAACTGCCCGGCGGCAAGGCGGAAAAAAACGGGCAGACCATGGATTTCCTCGGCAACATCCTTTATATTTCAATGCTGACCCTGATCATGTTCGGCCTGTCCGCGGTCACCGACCTGTCTTATGCAAAATATCTCATTTTAGTGGGAATTATATTATTCATCCTGTTTGTCCGCCATGAACTGAAGATGAAATCCCCTATCGTGGAAGTCCGCCTCTTTGCAAATAACATAGGCTATTCGTTCTCCAACCTTGCAGCCCTCATGAATTACGGAGCGACCTTTGCGCTGGGATATCTCTTATCGATTTATCTTCAGGTTGTGAAAGGCTACGACTCACAGATCTCCGGCCTGATCCTGATCGCGCAGCCGCTGATGCAGGCGGTTTTATCACCGTACTGCGGGAAACTTTCGGACAGGGTATCCCCCTTTAAGCTGGCGTCCTTCGGAATGGGGCTGTGCGCCCTGGGCCTGCTTTCGTTTATCTTTATCTCGGAGCAGTATCCGCTTCCGCTGATCATAGCAAATCTTATTGTTGTGGGAGTTGGCTTCGCGTTTTTCTCGTCGCCGAATACCAATGCAGTCATGGCGTGCGTCGAAAAGAAGGATTACAGCGTCGCATCCTCGATCCTGGCGACCATGCGTTCCATCGGCCACAGCGTCAGTATGGCCGTCGTAACCATTATCGTCGCATGGCAGATTGGAAACGTAATGCTGTCGGATGCGGAGCCGGGCGTGCTGGTGAATACGATGCATATCTCATTCATAATATTGACCTGTGTCTGCGCGGTGGGAATCTTTATCTCCTTAAAGAGAAAGCCGGCGCAGGATACAAATGATACCGGCGATTCCGGAACAAAAGATCATTAAATTCGTCTTAATAACAAGAAGGAATAATATGGAAAGCAATTGCTCCTGCGGGAGCAGAAAAGAGGGACACAATGAAAAGAAAAGTAGTATTTATGTTTATCAACGGCAGTATCACGGAAACCAGGAGAATGGAAATGGACCTGGGTCAGGGCCTTATGATTATGGTGGGCGTCGGAAGCTACGAAAAGGCTTGTGAGGAAGCGAAAAAGCTGGCGGAAGAGGGCGTTATCCTGATCGAACTCTGCGGAGGCTTCGGAACCATCGGTCACGCGAAGGTCGCCCAGGCGGTGGCAGAAGCAGTCGGAAATCAATGTCAGGTGGGAGTCGTCCGGTTTGACAATCATCCGGGGTATGACAACCAGTCCGGGGACGCCAGATGGCTGTAGGCCTGGAACTTATATTTTATGTGTATATTTAAAGGGGTTGAAATTAATGGGAAAAGGAATACGCTTTCCGCTGGCAGCCTTGCTGGCGGTCCTGCTTATGACGGGGATGCTCACAGGCTGCAGCCCGGGGACGCCGGGTGAAGGAGGGAGCAGCAGCGGGGGTGAGACAGGGGACGTCAGATTGTATCTTGCTCCGGAGGATTATCCGAGAGTAGACGGTTCCACGGTGACCATACCGCTTTCCGAGGCCTTCGCCGCCACGGTGATGCACCTGAGTATTGAGGAAGCCAGGCAGTATATCCTGCATAACAAAACCCACAGCGCATACATTAACCTTGTAGACAGAAAGGCTGACATTATTTTTGTGACATCCCCCTCTGAGGAGGAGCTTACATACGCAAAAGACAGCGGGATTGAACTTGAAGTCGTGCCCATCGTCAGCGAGGGCTTTGTTTTTCTTGCCAGCAGTGATAATCCGGTGGATGGGCTTTCCCTGCAGCAGATCAGGGACATTTATTCCGGAAAAATCATAAACTGGAAAGACGTGGGCGGTGCAGACAAGAAAATCATTGCCTACCAAAGGCCGGAGAACTCGGGCAGCCAGACCGGAATGCTGGATCTTGTTATGGGATCGGATGGGATCATGGAAGCGCCGACGGAGAAGGTCATCGCAGAAATGGGAGGCCTGGTTGACGCAGTGGCGGTCTATACCAATGAGGAGGACGCCATCGGCTATTCATACTATTATTATGTCACCGATATGTGGCTGAATGATAAGGTAAAGCTTCTGGCGGTAGACGGAGTATATCCGGATAAAGAGACCGTCAGCGACGGCTCGTATCCGATCCGAACCGCTTATTATGCCGTTCTGCGCTCCGACGAGCCAAAGGACAGCAATGCCAGGAAGCTATTGGAGTGGATCTTGAGCAAACAGGGTCAGCAGATCGCTGAGGAGGCGGGCTATGTCAAACTTGGCAAATAGCAGCCTGCCGCGGCGGCACAAAACTTCAATGTTTAAGAAAAGGAAGGCTTTCCTTATAATTGGGCTGGCGGCCGGCCTCGGACTTTTGTCCTTTACGGGATGCGGCGATGAAGCCCTCTTAAGCGGCGGTTCCGGTATCAATTCCCCCATCTCTATAAACTATATTGTAAACAATCCGCTGACCTTCCAGGAACACAAAGAGGGAGACGGGGCGGAGTTTGAGTACATTTATCTTACCGTCGACGGTCTCAAAGACGAGGAGATCGAGCAGTCCATAAACGGCAGGATCAAAGCGGTCTTTGACAGCCTTTGCGTTCGTGACCTGCCGCCTTACCGCGGAATCAAGAGGAGTATTGCGGAGGGCGCTGAAATTATCCGGGAGCAGGTATATGCCAGTGTGACCGGTAATTTCAACAATATCTTATCGATTACGATCTATAAAAACGTTTCGTACCGGAATCCTTCCGACCTCGTCTATTCGGAAAACGAGAAGGAATACTATATTGATATGAGATCCATTAACGAAGAGGAGACCCTGAACTTCGATCTGAATACCGGAAAGGAAATCACGCTGGCGGACCTGTTCTGCGACGACGTCGACTATATGAAACTGATAAACGAACGCATGAGCAGTTACCTGGCCAAAAACCGCGCGGACGAAGAAGGGTGGTGGTACACCGGCCTGTATACCGGCATCAAGCTGGTGGAATCCTTCAAGGGCCTCTCGGAGGACCAGGCGTTTTCGGTTTCGCCTTACGGGATCACATTGGTTTTCGATTACAGGACTCCTCAGTTTGATACGGAATTTTTAGCGCCCGGGGCGATGTTCAATTTTTCGGAGTTCGGGGATACGATAGCGGTTACGGAACGGTTCTACGACGAAGAGGAAAATATCTACGCTTCAGAAGAGCCGCCTGTAAAATCCCTGGCCTTAAAGGGAAATACAAATGACGTCGCCGGCGATAAATCCTGGAGGGAAGGAGGCGTAACCGTCTATCTGTCCTGGCGTTATTCCTCCGGTCTGCCGGAAGAAATCGGGAAAAGGGTGGAGGAAATGGCCAAAGTAAACCAGGAAACACTGGATGAAGCTAAAGCGTATTTCAACGGTATGTCGGAGGCTGAAATCAATGAAACGGGCGAAGGTTATTATGACGTTTCGGTAACCGCCGGCAGATACGGCCGATATATCAACATCAGCAGGTACGCCGGGGTCTATCTCCCTCAATACGGCGGGCAAGAGAACGAAAATCACTGCTATGACAGCGGGACGCTGGAGGAGCTGGAGCTTGCGGACCTCTTTACGGAGGGTTACGACTATAAGCCTGTCGTCATGGCCGCCATCAGGAGAACCATAGCGTTAAATGATCAAAATTACAACGGAGAGCCCGCCAAGGACGAAGCGGCATATAACCAGATCAACGGTTTCGAGCTGGACACGGACTCCATAGGCCTGTACATCGACAACCCGGAGCCGGGAGACCGTACCTATCCCCTGCATCTCAATATCCCGTATACGGATTTTGGCTGTGATAACATGACCATATTTCGATAGAAATATAGGATGAAAAAACGTTGTTTATTCGTTGTCACTGGTGGTATAATTACTGAAATAGGGATAAAGATAAAAGTGTCAACCGATGCTTATGCAAATGAAAATAACGGAGGTAGCATATGAAGGATATTGTTTATTTAACGGATGAAAACTATGAAAGCGAAGCCATGGGCTCGGAGCTTCCTGTCCTTATTGATTTTTATGCCGACTGGTGCGGTCCGTGCAAAATGGTCGGACCCATCATCGAGGATATGGCGGAAAAATACGCCGGAAAAGCGAAGATCTGCAAGATAAATATCGATGAGCAGCGCAAGCTGGCCATTACCAATAAAGTCATGAGCATTCCCACCCTGTTCTTTATCAAAGACGGCGAGATAAAAGAAAGGATAACCGGCGCGCTGCCGCAGTCAATTCTGGAAGAAAAGCTGGATGCGCTGATCACGCAATAAAACCAGGCTATAATCAAATACCTGATTTGTTCCAAAAGGTTTCAACCATAACGGAAGAATTGAGGTTTTATGTTCTCGATTACATTTATAGACATGTCGGCATGGATAGCGGGGCTTTTCCTTATCAATTTTATCATCGCATTGACGATCATATTTTTGGAAAGGAAAAACCCCTCGGCCACCCTCGCCTGGATCATGATCCTGTTTCTGGTTCCGGTGGTAGGGATTATTTTTTATTTTTTGCTTTCTCAGAATATTGCCAGGCAGAAGATATTCCGGATGAGCCAATCGGAAGAGGCCTTCATCAACGCCGCCCTGAATGAACAGGTCAATGCCATCAAAAACGGCAAATTCATCTTTTCCAATCCGGAGTCAAAAAAATGGCACGATATGATCCGGCTGCATCAGACCTACAGCGAAGCCTTTCTGACCCAGGACAATAAGATAACCGTGCTGACCGACGGCCGGCATAAATTTGACAGCCTCCTCAAGGATCTCAACGGTGCGCAGCAGAGTATCAACATCATGTATTTTATTCTGAAAAACGACACCATGGGCCGTCTTCTCATCAATGTGCTGACCCAGAAAGCCCGGGAAGGAATCGAGGTGCGCCTTTTGATAGACGCCATGGGAAGCAGGGAGATATCGGATAAAACCCTTGAGACGTTCAAACAGGCGGGCGGGCGGTACGCTTTTTTCTTCCCGCCCATGTTCAAATATCTGAATTTAAAGCTGAACTACAGAAATCACAGGAAGCTGGTGGTCATAGACGGTGTCATCGGCTATTTGGGAGGATTTAACGTCGGAAATGAATATGTCGGCCAGAAAAAGAAGTTTGGTTTCTGGAGAGATACCCACTTGAGACTGCTGGGGTCCTGCGTCCAGGATATGAACGCCCGCTTCTTTCTGGACTGGCGTTTTGCTTCAAAAGAACCCGTCGACATATCACGGGTATACTACGGGGAGCCGTATCAGGCGGGTTCCACGGCGATCCAGATCGTTTCCTGCGGCCCGGATTCCCTGAAAGAGGAAATCAAACACGGCTATTTGAAAATGATCGCTTCCGCAAAGAAAAACATTTATATCCAGACGCCGTATTTCGTCCCGGACGCGAGCATTCTGGAAGCGCTGAAGATGGCTGTGTTTTCCGGCGTGGACGTAAGGATCATGATCCCGTGCATGCCGGACCATATGTTTGTATACTGGGCTACGTATTCCTACGTCGGGATCCTTCTTGACCTGGGCGCAAAGATCTATATTTATGATGAAGGCTTTCTCCATGCAAAGACCATCTGCGTCGACGGGGAGGTGGCTTCCATCGGCTCGGCAAATTTTGATATCAGAAGCTTCCGCCTTAATTTTGAGGCCAATGCGTTTATCTATGACGCCTCTGAGGTTTATAAACTGGAGGCGATCTTCGAGACGGATATGATGAAATCCCACGAATTGACAAGGCACCTCTACCGCAACCGGCCCATGATAATCAAGTTCAAGGAATCCGTATCAAGGCTCCTGTCGGATCTGTTGTAGCGAAGTTGCATAATATTCAGA
>DATMXY010000519.1:0-2933 GCA_035561275.1 Anaerovoracaceae bacterium
ATATTTTTCATTCTTGCTCCATATCTTTCATTCAAATCGGTTTGTTCACATCCATTATTTTACCACAGAACAATTCATTCTAAACTAAATGACGGAATTATGCAAGGGTAACAGGAGAAAGCGGGGAAAACAGGAAAAACAACGGATAAGGCAGAAAACAGAAAAAACAGGGAATGAAGAATATCTTCATTCCCTTGTGATTCCGCTAAAACTAGTTTCATCGTATCTTAAACAGAAACGAATGAGAGAATTCTTGCCATCATTGATTAGAGGGTCGGTCCGCTCAATTTGATGGGTTTGCATTTTATGAGCTTTCCGTAACCTTTTTGACCGACAAACTCCCCATCCTTATAAACGAGCTTTCCTCTGCTGTAGGTGGCGACGGGATAGCCCTTTACGCTGACGCCTTCCCAGATGGTATGGTCCAGATTGCCGTGCATTTCGCTGTTCCGGATCGTCACGTTCTTCTTGGGATCATAGATCACGATATCTGCGTCGAGGCCGGGACGTAAGGCGCCTTTGACATGATCCAGCCCGAACAGTTTGGACGGGTTGGTCGCGCACAGTTCGACCGCTTTGCTGAATGTGATCCTGCCCTTGTTGGCTTCCGACAGGACATACGGATACATGTTTTCAATGCCGGCGCATCCGTTGGGAATCGTGGTGAAATTGCCCGGCGTACCGTCCTTCTTCACAATACCCCAGTCTTTTTCCGCCTGGGTGAAGGGGCAGTGGTCGGTGGCGATGGTCGCGATGTCTCCCGACTTGATCGCTTCCCAGAGGGCATCCTGGGAGTCCTTACCCTTCATCGGAGGCGAGCATACGAAATCCCTGCCGCGCTCTCTCTTGTAGACTTCCTTTGTATAGTACAGGTATTGCGGGCAGGTTTCCGCAAAGATCGGATATCCTTCATCCCTCGACTTGATCACGGCTTCGACGCCCTGCTTGTCGGCCAGGTGGACGATATAGAGGGAAGTGCCTGCCATCTTCGCAAGATTGATGGCTCTGACGTCGGCTTCGCCTTCCACATCCTCGTTCTTTGCCATGTAATGCCACCAGGCGTCGGTCTTGCCTTCCGCAAGGTACTGCCGGACCAGGACGTTGTTGACGTCCCTGTTTTCCGCGTGCACTCCAACCAAAGCGCCGATTTTGGAGGCTTTCTGGAGGACCTGGTAGAAGGAGCCGTCGTCCACGCCGAAGTCATAGACCATGAATACCTTGAAAGAGGGGATGCCGGCTTTGACGGCGTCTTCCATGGAATCCAGCAATTCAGGAGTTGTAACATCGCAGACGCCGACATGGAAGGAGTAATCGACAGCCGCGTCGGGAGCGGCGAGGGCGTCTCTCCGCTTGACGGCGTCCAGCATATGTTCTCCTTTTCCCTGCAGGACAAAATCAAATACCGTAGTGGTACCGCCGCAGGCAGCCGATCTCGTACCGGTGTAGTAGTCGTCCGATGAGATCGTTCCGCCGAAGGGCATAGCAAGATGGGTGTGGCCGTCGATGGCTCCGGGAAGAACCAGCCTGCCTCTGGCGTCCACTGTTTCAGTGTCCTTCAAAGGCTTGATATTCTGGCCGACAGACAGGATTTTCCCGCCTTTTACGGCAATATCTGCCTTGAAGGTTGATTCTGCGGTAACGATCGTACCGTTTTTAATGAGCAGATCCAATTTACAAACCTCCTTTAACATTCTGTCCGGTTCTTTAGAACCGCTGACAGAATTTAGGCTGGAAAATCACGAATCTGCGATTCGTAGATTTTCGTCGTCTTAACATTCTGTCCGGCTCTTTAGAGCCGCTGACAGAATTTAGGCTGGAAAATCACGAATCTCCGCCTTTTTGCCGCGGCTTCAGCCGCATTGGCAAAACGGACAGCAGCGTTTAGCGCTGGAGTTCCACGTACGAAACGTTGATTCGTAGATTTTCGTCGTCTTAATTTTAATATAAGCAGGAGCCCTGGTGATAGGGCTCCGCTTGATTTGAGAAATCTAACCAGATAAAATTTTTTCCGTTACTGGATTATCAGCTTATCGATGGCCCTTATCTTTCTGTCATCGCTTCTTCTTCTTCGTCGCTGATAAAGGAAACGGTTTCGTTCTTCATTAATGCAATGTAGAGGAAGAATGCCACAATGAATGCAAATGCATATCCGTTAGCGGCAACCCATTTCAAAGGAGTAAAGCCGAGATTTCCGGCTGTCGGGAGGATGATTCCGCAAACCCAGGCGATCATGGCCTTGATATTCCAGCCGCCCTGATACCAGTATCTGCCTTCTTTGCCCGAGAACAGAGCCATAACGTCGATGTTTCTCTTTTTGACGATGTAGTAGTCGGCAATGAAGATCGCGGCCACAGGAGCCAGGATTCCGCCATACGTATTCAGCCAGCCGAAGATGTAATCACCTGCTTCACCGAAGATCCACCAGGGACGATATAAAATGGTGAGGATACAGGTAATGGTGACTCCTCTTGCAAAGTTGATCCTGTTCGGGGATATATTCGAGAATGCGTTCGCGGGAGCGACAACATTGGCGGCGATGGTCGTGGTGATGGTCGCGATAACGGTTCCAAGCGCGATGATGAAGGCAAGGAACGGATTTGTGATCCAATTCAGTACCAAAGTCGGATCGAAGATCGCGGTTCCCTGGACCAGCTTGGTGGACTGGGCGAAGAACGCTCCGATGAACGCGCAGGCAGCCATGGTGACCGGCATGCCGTAGAGTTGTCCTCTGAATTGGGCTTTCTGTGACTTTGCATATCTGGAGAAGTCGGGGATATTCAGAGCCATGGTAGCCCAGAACGCGATATTCGCTGTGAGTCCTCCAAGGAAAACGTACCAGAATCCGCCGCTGTCTTCAACCTTGCCCTGGTCTGCGGTCGCCTGGATCACATCGCCGAAGCTGTAGCCGGCGGCGTAAGCAATATAAATAGAAT
>DATMXY010000520.1:0-15152 GCA_035561275.1 Anaerovoracaceae bacterium
TTTATGGAGCTGGTCTTGAAAACCAGAGGCGTGTTAAAGCGTCCGAGGGTTCGAATCCCTCTCTCTCCTCCACATAATTTCATAAAATTTTTATGAAGTAGTCCAAGGAGAAGTACTCAAGTTTGGTCGAAGAGGCGCCCCTGCTAAGGGCGTAGGTCGGGAAACTGGCGCGAGGGTTCGAATCCCTCCTTCTCCGCCATCTAGTAAACGATAACCAATGTTTATCAAAGACATTGGTTTTTTTGTTTGCATCTGACCAAGGAGGGCATGAGAACTCTCAAAGAATGGCCGATGAGCAGGTAAGTACCGATAACTGTCATAACATACATAGTAACAAAATGCACAAATCAAGTGCGGCTGCCGGGGCGCTGCTTCTCATTCTTGCCGACATATTCGGCAGACTGATCCTTGCGCCGGTTATCCTTTGGTGCGCTATCCCTATAAAAACCGGTGCTTTAGTGGTGACAAAGCGAAATAGGGGGAGTATAATATTAATTATGGGTTAGAGTAATCTAACTGTATGACGCTTCATGCGTTGTTGAACGACCTCATACCAAATTTAAGAAAGGAGGATGAAATAGCGATGAAAACCACGACAGCTTATAAGCTGCTTTATTGGGGAAGCAAAAAGCGATTCATCGAACAGTATGGGAAAGCGTTTTACTCGAGGTTCAGGGAGGAATCGGATCAGGAGCTGAGAGCCCTGCTTCCCAGGCTGCCGGAGATCAAAGACAGCTATTTCGATATGAACTATAAAATGATCGCCGCCTATGTGGCGATTTACAATACGGCCTTGAAGTTCGCTGAGACAAAAAACCACGCGGACGATATCCTGTGGATGATGAATGAAGAACTCATGACGAAAATGCCAAAACCAATGGTAAAAGGCGTGAGAAGGAGCTACCTGGGGAAAAAGAAGCTCGAACTGAAAGAATTGCAGAAAAGAGGTGAGGCGGGTCTGCTGGATCCCCTGGACTGGAGGGTGAAAGTTGTCGAATGCCCTGACGGGTCGTATTATTACAACATAACGGAGTGCGGTGCGTTTAAGGCTTTGAAAGCGATCGGTGAGGATAAAGTGTTCCCGTGCATCTGCCGCCTGGATTATCTGACGGCGCATATCGCAGGAATAAAGTTTGAGAGAAACAAGACAATCGCGGATGGCGACGACTGCTGCAATAATCATATCATGGGGATCGGACATACGCAGTGGAGCCCCGGGCAAGGCTTTGAAAATAGAAAATGAGAACAGTGCTGCGTGAGAAAGGAAGATTTCCGTGAAGGAGATGAATCGATGGAGATACTACTGTACAGCAATACAGAGTCGGAATTTGAAGCGCAGTTTTTGCGAAATTTAAATCCCATGCAACAGGCACAGGGCCCCGAACGCGTATGCACACTGCCTGAAGAGAAGGGTAAAGGGTCCTTCTGCTGTCTGCCCCTTACGGGCGGCGTTAAGCTTAACTGGATGGACATGACGTTTCGGGAAACCCAAGACATACGGTCCGAGGCGCGGTTTTTCCACAGCGAGTTCAACTACTGCATCGAAGGCAGCGGGACCATTGAAATAAACGGAATGCTTTTTGACGGGCCCGTCACCTCCGGACATGTGCAGTTTATGTGCGGCAGCCACGCGGTAGGCGTTGTGCAGATTCCTGCAAACAAACGCATCCGGCAGCTCAGCATGGAGCTGTCACCCTTGTTCTGGCAACGCATGGAGATCGACCCCGACAGGCGTTTTGGCCGGGAGCTTTTCATGCTGGACGACGACACGGGCGTAAAAAGCGTCCGCATCATCGACGAGATTTTGGGCTGCCCTTATGGTGGCTATGCACGCCGACTGTATCTTGAAGGGAAAGCGTTTGAACTGCTCGCGCTGCGTCTGCATGTGCTTATGCCGGCTGCGGACGCCGAAAAACGCGCCGCTCTTTCAAAGTGGGATATTCAGGCGATACGGGAAGCGAAGCGGCTGCTCGACCTTTCTCTGCAGAACCCGCCTTCGCTCTCACGCCTCGCGCGGCTCGCGGGCATCAACGATTTCAAACTGAAGCTGGGCTTTAAGCAGGTATACGGAACGACGGTGTTCGGCTATATCCGGGAGGAGCGCATGTGCATCGCTCGGAACCTCCTGGAGCGTGGGGAGTGCGATGTTTCCCAGGCCGCTTTTATCGTTGGATATGAGAGCCTTTCGAGCTTTGCCCGGCGGTTCAAGAAGACCTACGGCTATAATCCAGGGGAATGCAAGCCCAGATAATCCGCCGCTGACAAATTTTTATCCCTCCCGGACATATGCCGGATGCGCGGGGCGTGCTACACTGAACCCGATAAACAGGCATATCTGAAGGAGGAATTTATAATGCCGAAATATAAAAAAGACGCGCCGAAGGAAGGCTTTGGCCGCCTGCTGGAGCTCGCCGGGAGCAAAAAGGGCTATCTTACGGGCGCCTGCGTTCTTTCTGTGCTTTCGTCCTGCGCGCGGCTTGTGCCGTTTTTTACTATTTATTGTGTGCTGCGAGAGCTGATCACCCGGCCACTCGGCCGCGGCGCCATGGATGGACAGCGGATCTGGACGCTGGCGTTGATCACGCTGGCCGCGGCGCTTGTCTACGGCGTTTGCGCGTATCTTTCCGCCGTACTGTCCCATACGGCGGCGTTCAATATTCTTTACGACATCCGTATACGGCTCATGGAAAAGCTTGCGTGCGTCAGCCTCGGGTTTTATTCCCATACGACCCAGGGTGCCGTCAAGAAGACCATGTCCGACGACGTGGAGCAGATCGAACAGTTTATCGCCCATCATATTTCGGACATCGCGGCGGCGGTGTCGCTGCCGCTTGCCACATTCGTTTACTTATTCGTCATGGACTGGCGGCTGGCGCTTGCCACTCTGTTCCCGCTGATTGCCGGCATGTTTTTCATGTACGGCGGGCTTGCCACCGAGACGGGCAAGGCCGATCAGAGCGCCATGCACGATAAAAAGGAGAAGATGCAGGGCATCATTGTGGAATATATCCACGGCATGCCGGTGATCAAGGTCTTCAACCGCACGCTCAGCGCGTTCCAGCGCTTTGAGGCTTCTGTGACGGATTATACGGACATCATCGAGAAGATCACGCGCTTTTTCGCCTCGCGCATGGGCGGTTTTTATACGGCCTTCGGCGCGCAGCTTCTGCTTATCCTGCCCGCCGGGCTTCTGATCGCGGTCCATTCCGCCTCCTACGCGGATTTTCTGCCGGTGCTTCTGCTGTTTTTCCTGGTGGGTACGGGAATCCGGGAGCCCATGGAAAACATGATCTACCTGACGATGTATTTAAACGCTATTAAGGAGGGAGTCCGGCGCATCGACCGCATCCTGGCCCTGCCGGAAATAAAAGTATCCGAACATCCCAAAGTTCCCACGCGCCACGACATTGTTTTTGAGAATGTCTCCTTCGCCTATGAGGAGGGAGAAAACGCCACGGACGCACTGATCGGCGTGAGCTTTACGGCGCAGGAGGGGACGGTGACGGGGCTTGTGGGCCCCTCCGGCGGCGGAAAATCCACCATTGCACAGCTTATCCTGCGGTTTTACGACGTGCGGGAGGGCGCGATCAAAATCGGCGGCGTGGACGTGCGGGACATCGTGCCGGAAACGCTGATGGATATGGTGTCCTTCGTGTTCCAGGACAACTTCCTGTTTTGTGACACCGTCGAAAACAACATCCGCATGGGAAACGAGTCCGCGACCCATGAACAGGTGGTTGAGGCGGCGAAGGCAGCGCAGATCCACGACGTGATCGCGGCGCTCCCCAAGGGATATGCCACGGTCATCGGAGAAGATAACGCCTATCTTTCTGGCGGTGAAAAACAGCGCATCGCCATCGCCCGGGTCATCCTCAAGGACGTGCCCATCGTACTTCTGGATGAGGCCACGGCGTATGCCGATGCAGAAAATGAAACAAAAATCCAGGGGGCGTTTGCGCGGCTGGCAAAGGGCAAGACGGTCATTGTGATCGCGCACAGGCTGAAATCCGTTGAAAACGCCGATCAAATTTTGGTTATGGAAAACGGGCGCTTGCGCGGCGCGGGACGGCACCGGGAGCTTTTAGAGCGTGAAACACTCTACCGCCGCCTTGTGGAACTAAGTGAGCGGCGAGGCGAGTGGGAAATACGGGGAGGTGCAGAGTATGTCGGGGCTTAAAGAGTGGCTTGCCCGGGTTACCTTCGGGCAGCAGAAGAAATACGTGAGGCTTTCTTTGTGGCTGCTTCTTGACGATTATATGGCGTCTATTCCCTTTGCCGTTATGCTGTTTGCCGTTTTAGGCTTTTTACAGCCGGTCCTTTCGCCGGGAACAGCGCTCCCCATGAACAGTCTGCTTGCTTTCTGCGGAGTGCTGCTTTTCCAAACGGTGCTTTATTTCTTTGTCAAAAGATATAACTATCAATACAGCCTGATCACCACCGCCGACACCATCAAAAACGCCCGCATTGGCATGGGTGAGCACCTGCGCCGCCTTTCCATGGGCTTTTACGCCCGGCGGGACGCGGGGGACCTAAGCACGGTCATGCTGCGGGATTACGCGACAGTGGAGGAGCTTTTTGCCCACATGCTGCCTCTGATGACGGTGATGGCGGCCCGGCTGTCGCTTGCGGTCGTCGTGTTCGCCATAGTCGACTGGCGCATGACGCTCGCCCTCATTGCCGTCGTGCCGCTTTCGGTTCCCTTCGCGCTGCTTGGGCAGCGTCTGATGAGCCGTCGCGGCGTAGGACTTATGAGAGCCCAGCAGGAGACCGCCTCCCGTACGCTCGAATACCTCGGCGGTATGCGGACGCTCAAGGCGTTCAACCGGGCTGGAACCCAGTTTCAGGCGCTCCGGGATTCGCTCGACGACCTGCGCCGCCAGAGCATCGGCCTGGAGGCATCGGCCGCGCCCATGGCGGTGGCCGCACGCTTCATCCTAAACTGCGGGAGTGCTGCGGTCATGCTGGTTGGCGCGAGCCTTCTGACGGACGGCAGTCTTTCACCAGTGTACTATATCGTGTTTCTGCTCATCGTCATCAATATCTACCAACCTGTGATGACGTTATTTTATTTCATCTCGGATTTTGCCAGGCTGGGCCGCTCGGCGCGCCGCATCGAGGGCATACTCCGTGAAGAACCGCTTCCCGAGCCGGAGGAAGATAAAGCGCCGCGGGATTCGTCGGTCGGATTCTCCCATGTATCCTTCGGATACGGTGAGAAAGAGGTTCTCCACGACATTTCCTTCACGGCGCCGGCGCACAGCCTGACAGCGCTGGTTGGCGCGTCGGGTTCGGGCAAATCCACCGTCACACGGCTGATCGCACGCTTTTGGGACGCAGATAAGGGCGAGATCAGCGTAGGCGGCGTTCCCGTCATCCAAATGAAGAGCGACACGCTACTGTCGCAGATTGCTGTAGTGTTCCAGGACGTGTATCTTTTCCATGACACTGTCGCCAACAACATCCGTATGGGCAGGCAGGACGCTTCGATGGACGAAATCATAGCTGCGGCCGAATCGGCCGCGTGCCACGACTTTATTACGGCCCTGCCGAACGGCTACGATACGATGGTCGGCGAGGGCGGTTCCACCCTTTCAGGAGGAGAGCGCCAGCGTATTTCTATCGCGCGGGCGCTTTTGAAGGACGCACCCATCGTGCTTTTAGACGAAGCGACCGCAGCTCTCGACCCGGAAAATGAGGTGCAGATCCAGGCGGCGATCAGCGCGCTGACACGGGATAAGACCGTTATCGTCATTGCCCACAGGCTCCGATCTGTCGCCAATGCGGATCAGATCCTCGTTCTGGAGGGCGGCCGCATCGTCCAGGCGGGAAAGCACGAGGAGCTGCTTGGTCAGGACGGGATTTACCGGAGGCTTTGGCGGGAACAGCAAAAGGCCGGAAGCTGGCGTATGCTATGACATATTGGTAAAAAGGGGGTTGCAGCAATTATGCAACCTCCATTCGGATATCTTCGATCAGGAGGAAGCTGCTTGTCTCTGTAACAAGGTTACAAATCAATCTTTTTTATATAAGGACCGCCTATAAATAGATAGCTGACGGCTCCTTTTCCAACGCAGCATTGCCGTCCTTCAACCGACGTCGTGCAACCTCTATATACGGATGGAGGATTGCGCCGGCAGGACAATGATGGTAGCATTCGGCGCAAAGAATGCATTGCTTATTATCCCGCGCCATCCTGACTTCGCCCTTGGCAAAGTCGAACATGTTGACCGGACATACCGATATGCATTTTCTGCATCGAGTACATTTTGAGGTATCGATGGAAACCCGCTTATACCTATTATGGATAGCTTCCTGACTAAACAGCTTAAACATCAACCGTTCCACCGACCTGGAATAAGCAAAGGATTTACCGGCGTCTTTCATGCTCTCTGCGTTTTGCGAAGTGATTTCAATGATTTTTCCAACTGCCTGAAGAGTGATAGCTTCTTCATCTTTTCCGGGCCTGCCTTTGTATATTGTATTTGTGAAGGTCCTTGTCAGGGTATGCTCCGCCGCGATTTTTACTCCAAGTATCGGCTTGCGTTTTTTTATTCTCAACAGTTTTCCTGTTTCTTCCAGCGCGACACTGCTGTGCACGCCTCCATAAGTGGCAAACGGTACCGCAAGAGCCCCGTATTTTTTCCCGGCTTCAGGCAGTTGCTCAATGAGCCGCAGTATATGGCCCTCCATATGTCCGGCATAAATCGGACCTCCGATCAGGAGAACATCATGTTCGCCGAGGTCTTTTTCCAGTTGCTGTTTGATGCGGGTTTTATCCAAGTAGGCCGGTTTTTTTGTTATGTCAATCAGTTGTGTGCATATTCCCTTGTTTTCAAATTCCTTTTTGAAGATATTTGCAGCCTGCAGCGTATGTCCAGACGGACTGAAAACAATAATTGCAACTTTCATAATCATTCCCCCTTATTCAGATTGAGTAAATTAGGAAGATCAAGCCGAGAGCTTCCAGCCGATTGCTTTACGGTCTATTATTAGCCGTTTGGGGAAGGGGTGCCTATCGTATATATTCCGCTCTGCTGCCCCAATGCCAGTTGCCTCCGCCGGCACCGATTTCAAAGTGGAGCTTTGCGATACCGAGATCGATCATGCTCCGCTCAGCGCTGCCCGGAACGCCTGCAGTAACAATACCGTTTTGATAGCTAAACAAAACCGGCTGCAGATTGCGGGCGGATGGTGCCCTTTGTACCGCCTTCATCCCCTCTGTAAACCAACCGGGAACCATAGGCATATCACATTTCACCATCTGTTCGACGGTTTTACTCTTCCTATGGGTGACCGATTCCATGAACTTCTCGCGGAGAGAATGTTTTTCTTCCGTATAGCCGATCACAATGGCACAATCCAGCGTTTCATCGTTTCTGATGTCGCAGACGCATGACGCCTTGTCGTAACTCGACCCGACCCAACATGTGGACAGTCCCATTGCCGTTGCCTCCAGCACCAGCTTTTCGCCGAAGTATCCTTCCTTCTCCATGCGGTCTTTGTCTCTGCATTTACCCACAAGGGCAAGATAGTTCCGCACGCCGGAAAACATGCCGTAGCTTTTGCGGAAGCCGTCAAACGCATCACCGTTATTGGTGATCAACTGAATACGCAAGCCGGCCGCTTCGTTGTACTTTTCGATGGAAGACATAAGCTTCCGCACCAGGGTTTTATCAATTTCTTTTGCCGTATATTTCCGGCGTGAGCAACGCCGATTGACAGCATCTTTGTAATCCACACAAATCCCTCCTTACCGGTTGAGAAAAATCCCACCCTATGATAAAATGCAGTTAGACACTTCTAACCGCAGAATAAGCTTAACGTACAGGCGCCGAACAGTCAATCGGTTTGGCTCTTTTTTAGCTTTGTGCGGAAACCATTTATCCATTCGCGGTATAAGCGGGGTGATTTTATGTCAAGCGAGCTTGAAAAAATGTATGAAGATGTTTTTTGTAATCGAAATTGTACGCCATGTGCACTGATCGAAGGCCTTAACCCGGGAGGGAAATTCTTTTCCATTTCGCCCAGGGTCGGGAAGGGGTATTGCTGGGTATACCATTGCAATGAGCATGTGGCCATCACAATTATGGATCAGGTTTATTATGAGGATTGCCTGTGTGAGATCGTTCAGCCCGATTTTCTTTGCATCGGCTATTATTATTCTGTATCCGGAGAGATTTTAACGCCCTACCGCAGGCTTTCTTCTTCGATGATTCACGCGCACATAGGCGTTCGCGGCACATATCGCTTTATCCACCATAAGAACATCCCTGTGCGGAGCATCAGCATCACGCTCATGCCCGAATACTACGAAAAGTATCTGCGGGACAAATATCCGGGAGAATATGAAAACCCCAAGGACGCGTTTGCCTGTATCGATGGGATAGACGAGTTTCCGGAATTATTATTTGTATTGAACCAGATCAAAAACTATATGGGCCGCGGAATGTCCGCCAGGCTATATTATGAGGGCAAGGTGGAAGAGCTGCTTTCTCTCGTTATCCAAAAGGCGAAGGAGCAACGACTGGAAAAGAGCCGCCAACGATTTGTCTACCGGGAGGATATCGACGCCCTGATATCGGTTGCGTCTTATCTTGACGATCACTTTGCTTTTGACGTCCGTTTGGATTTCCTGGCTCGGATTGCCTGCATGAGTCCCGCGAAATTAAAGTACACATTCAAATCCATATATCATTGCTCCGTTCAGCAATACATACAGAATAAACGGATTGGACAGGCCGAACATTTGCTGTTGTACACCGATCTGGCGGTCTCACAGATTGCTAAAACTGTCGGGTATCGCAAGCCGGGAAGCTTTTCTGAGCTGTTTAAAAAACATACAGGTGTAACGCCGGTAGAATATAGGCAGTTTGGCAGAAGCAATCTTTAAAGCATTGTGAATTGTAAAAATCAATGACAATGTTTTCGGAAATCGACACTACTGCTAGCTATGCGGTTTACCACAACAGCTTTTGCTTTTCTCCGATGCTGTGCTGTAAATTGAAATGGCTCCCGGATTGTATTTCCGTGAGCCATTTCAATGTCGCAGGCGACCGCAAGCTTCGGCTCGATGGGTAACCCGGATATTGTTTTTGTTTTAACTGGGAAAAAGCACGCAGATCTCTTTGATATTATGTTGTTGAGCGGGAGTAAGCGCTGTCATGCTATTCCTCCTTACGTTATGTAGCAGCTATGAACTGAGGCCTGATTGCATATCCGCCTTCCTGAGCAGATTGAATTCTTTTTTTACCATGAGCAGCGTCCAGATTACGATTATCGCATCAATGGCGAACGAGCCGTAGTAAACGCCTGATACGCCGATCAGCTTAGGTAGGATCAGCATGACGGGAACATAGAATATCAACTGCCGGGCAATGCCGATGATAGCTGCGGGCTTTCCTTTATCAATGGAGGGGAACAGCGTCATCCCCATAAAAATAAAAGACAACACCGGCAGAATTGCCATATAGATGCGAAAGTAGGTAAAATGTACCGCTGTGAACACCCCGTCCTTCAACATCATCTCCAGCACCGATCCTGGCGCCGCCATCGAAATAATCCAGAAAGGCAACGTCAGAAGCAGGGCGGTAATCGCAAAGATTTTGTAAGCGCGGACAACACGGTCATATTGCTTTGCTCCATAGTTAATACCAAGCACCGGCTGTAGGGCGCGCATCAGTCCAAAGATCGGTGTGAGCAGGAACTGGAACACCCGGTATACCACCCCGTAGAAGGCAACGTCCGCTACAGTCCCATACCTGGACAGCGCATTAAAGACGACGACGGCCTGCACCAGACTCATAACTGCCATCAGCATGGATGGCGCACCCAGCCGCAGAATGGACTTTATGATTTCCTTATCCCTGCGGAACGAGAAAAGCTTGGATTTGAAAGAAGCGTGTCCTTTCCCGAAATAAATCCATCCAAGCAGGGTATAGGCGAACATTCCAATATTCGTTCCCCAAGCGGCGCCTTCCACGCCCATATTCAAACGCACAATGAGGATATAGTTGAAAAGCGCATTGACGGCCAGACCTATTCCCATCATCCAAGCCGCCGTTTTCATTCTTCCCTCGGCCCGGATGACCATATTCCCTGCAAGACCGTAAACCCAAAAGAATGCACCGAAAACCGTGACTCTGAAATAGCGGTCCCCAAAGACTAAAGCGTCACCCGTACCACCCATCACTTGTATCAATTGTGTGGAAAAGAGTAACCCAAAAACCATATAAATGATGGTTACAATCACTGACAGGAAATTGACATTCCCAAGCATCCGCGCCTGAGTTTTTTTGTCCTGCGCACCCAGCGCGATGCTCAGTACCGAACCGGCACCAACCCCGATCAGCGAGCCAAACGCCACGCTGATCTGGGAAAGGGGATATGCCACAGAAACTCCTGCAAGGGCCGCTTCGCCGACAAAGCGCCCGACGAAGATAGCATCCAGTACAGAATTAAACCCGTATAGCACCATTGCCACAACTGCGGGCCACGATAAATCAACCATGACCTTCCATAGCCCGCCGGTCAGGATAAATTGCTTTTGATTTTCTTTTGAATCAATTGCCTTGTTCATGTTCATTCCTCCCTTGTATAAAACTTACTTTCTCGCAAAATCATTTCGGTAATATTTTATAATTCATTTTCTTCTTGGCGATAAGGCAGAGTCGGCCTTTTCCAGATGTGTCGTTGACCGTAATGGTGAATCCATTATCCAAGAGCAGCCTTTTGATATTCACTCCGCCGCCAGAGCCAATATGTACCGCGTATCCATGGTAAATGCCAAAATGTTTCTCCTAAACGCTCCAGCCCAGGCTTTCTTGCTGTATATGCCAAAGCTTTGCATACAGCCCGTTTTGGGAGAGCAGCTCGTCATGCGTGCCCTGCTCCGAAAGCTTCCCCTCGTAGAGTACGATGATCTGACTTGCCCCGGCGATTGTTTTCAGCCGATGGGCGATCACGATAACTGTCCGGCCTTTGATCAGCTCGGAAATCGCCTCCTGAATCAGCACTTCGTTCTCAGGGTCGATCGAGGCGGTCGCCTCGTCTAAAAGAACGATGGGCGCGTTCTTGAGGATAGCCCGTGCGATGGAGATCCGCTGACGTTCTCCGCCGGATAGCGTGCAGCCGTTTTCTCCGATAAGAGTTTCATAGCCGTTTTCCATTTTGCCGATGAATCCGTCGCAGCGGGCAATCCTAGCGGCGGCGCGCACTTCCTCATCCGTCGCGCCTTCTTTGCCAATGCGGATGTTGTTGATCACCGTATCGTTGAAAAGCACGACGTCCTGGAACACAAAGCTCATGTACTTCATCAGCGTTTCGGGGTCAATATCCCGGATGTTTCTGCCGCCGATCAAAATCTCGCCTTTGCTTACGTCCCAGAACCGCGCGATGAGCCGCGAAATCGTACTTTTTCCCGAGCCGGAAGGCCCTACAAGAGCGGTCACCGCGTTCTGCGGCAGAGTGATGCTCATGTTTTTGATGACATATTCCTTGTTATAGGCAAAGGTAACGTTTTTGAATTCAATCGTGCAGTCGGGGAGGGTAACATCTGTGTTGCCTTCCATAGCAGGTTCGTCGCGGAGCTGCTGCATACGTTTTGCCGAAGTGAACAGATACATGACCTCGGCAAGCATGGTCAGAATCGCCAGCACAGGCGCGTAAATGCGGGTGCTGATCATGGTAAAGGTCAGGAATTTAATGACGTCAAGGTTTCCTGCCGTAAGTAGGTTGACACCGATCAGGATTACGACGCCGATACCCACCTGCAGTACGATGGAGGACAGGGTGACGAAACTACCGGCAATCGCTTCAAAGGTGATGGCTTCCCGCATCATTTGTTTCAGCGCCGCCTTGAGCGCCGCTGATTTTTCGCCCGACAGCCCGAAGGCCTTTACTACTTTGATACCATCCAGATATTCCTGTATTTGCTTTGATACATTCAGCTTTGCCATGACATGGCGTTCCCCGAATTTTTTCTGGATCTTTCTTGAAAGGTAGATCACACCGATGGAAATCGGCAGGACGAACAGCAGGGCGAGCGTCATACGCCAGTCGTACAAGGCGAGCAGCACCGACACAATCGCGATGGAGATTGCGTTTGCGGCAATCTGGGGAACGGCATGGCTCATCATTTGTTCGACTGTGGCGCAATCGCCCATGATGTTTGTGGTCAGCTCCGATAAATCTTTGCGGTTGAAAAAGGAAAGCGGCAGCCTGCGCATGTGCTCCGCAACCTCGACGCGGATATGGGTGCATTCCTTATACGCGGTGGTGTAGGTTTTGTCGTATTCGACGCTGTAAACAATAAAGTAGAGCGCAGCGGCCAGCACACCGAATGCAAGAAGTATCCACAGCTTTCCTGTGTCAAGCGGTATCCCTGCAGCCAGAGGCGCGACTATGGTCTGCATCGCCTGCATGATCACCATGAAGGGCAAAAAGAGCACGATATTTGCCAGTGCGCAGACGAAAATTGCCTGTTTCAAATCCTTTTCGCCCTTGTCGGATAAATGGAGCAGTTTTTTAAGCATTGTTCTCCACCTGCCTTTCTGCAATCGTCCAATTCATCGCCGCGTTATACTGCTGCCACATATGGCTGTACCGCAGGCCGGCGACGACAAGCGTGTCATGCCGGCCTTCCTCGGCGACCTTCCCTTCGTCGATAACAAGGATCTTGTCGGCGCCCCTCACGGTTGATAGCCTATGTGCGATGATGATGACCGTTTTGTTCCTCATGAGCTGTTCGAAGGCAAGTTGGATCTTCTGTTCGTTTTCCGGGTCGGCAAAGGCCGTGGCTTCGTCCAGCACAATGATGGGGGCATTTTTGAGAATCGCTCTGGCAATGACGATCCGCTGCTTTTCACCGCCGGATAAATGGATGTTGTTCGTTCCGATCACTGTGTCGTATCCGTTTGGCAGCTTTTCGATAAACTCATGGCACTGAGCAGCTTTTGCGGCGGATATCACATCCTCACGGCTTGCGTCTTTATTCCCGATTCTGATATTGTCAATAATGCTCTGCTGAAACAGGAACACGTCCTGGAACACAAAGCTGACGATACTCATCAGATATTCGCTTGACATATCCCGGATGTCCACGCTGCCGATCCTGATGCAGCCGGAATTGACATCATAAAAACGCGGTATCAGATGGGCGATGGTACTTTTGCCGGAGCCGGACGGGCCGACCAATGCCGTGACTTCGTTTTGCTTTGCGGTGAAGCTGACATCGGACAGCGCTTCCGACTCACCATAGGAAAAGCTGACATTTTCAAAGGCAATATCAAAGCCGTTTGTCGTCCGGGGATTTTGAGCCTCGGGCAAGGGGCTTTCTGCGAATATCCGGTCCATACGTTCGATTCCGTCGGCAATTTGCCTGCCTTTTTGCGATACGTACATCAGCTTGAGAAACGGTGCGGTGATGGCCACTGAAAAGATCATGTAGAACAGGGCTGACATAGCGAACTTCGGATAATCGGTCACGCCGCCCGAAAGCCATATGATGACCGGCACGAGGAATATATAGATATTGTTGAGCACGACCAGAAACAGGACAAAGCCGCTTTTAAACGCTTTTGTGTAGGCGAGAGCGAAATCGCCGTAGGTCTTTATAGAATCGTAAAACTTCCGGAAGGAATAGATGGTCTGGCTGAATGCCTTGACCACCGAAATGCCCCGCACATACTCCACCGAAGCGTTGTTCATATCCTCAAGGGAATCCTGATAGGTCTTGATGAATTGAGTGGCGTTTTTGCCCATAATGACGCTTTGAAGCGCGTACAGCACGATGATCGGCACAAATGTCGCCAGGCCGAGCCGCCAGTCGAAGACGAACAGGATGACGAGGATCACTACCGGCGTGGCAAACGAGCCGATGATATCGGGAAGCTGGTGAGCGATAAAGCCCTCAATCTTCTCGATGTTCTCATCCACCACCTTGCGTATCTTACCCGTGGAATTTTCGGTATGAAAGCCCATCGGCAGGCTAGCAAGATGATTTGTGAATTTCAGCTTTAAATAATACAAGGTTTTGAAGGCGGCGAGATGCGAACACATCAAAGCGCAGAAATTCAGGAGTATCGCGCCGATGGCCGCTCCTCCGGCAAGCCAGCCGAGACGGATCATGTAGACGCCGTCAAGGCTGCCGAGATCGCTCATGTTCATCGCCAGCTCGTGTATGATGTAATAGATGGCGATGAACGGAACAAACGAAACTGCCACACTGACGATGGAAAGCGCACAGGCTGACAGGGCAAGCGTTTTTTTTGTAAACGCAAGCTCCCACATGCGTTTCATGCCGTTATTTGCATGGCTTTCTTTTTGTGGATTTTCCATATTGGGACTGGACATAAAACTCCTCCTTGTTTATAGTTAGAGAACTCTAACTTATTGGCGATAATATCCCCTAGGATGAAGTAGCGAATGTCTTTTTGGTTAGATTTCGCTAACCTGCCGTTAAAAAACATATGACAGATGTCATGTATTTTTCTCAGTAAACATCTCGCGGAAAACACTTTCCCAGCCGCCGGTATAAAAAACGGCTAAAAAATCAAGATTCTCAATGGCCTCTTCATAGCTCATGTTGTGACGGACAGGCTCAAGCAGCGTATTGATATAGCTTTCCGATACAAAGTGAAGAACCGTGCGGTTTATTTGGGCGTCAATGCCTTTCGCTTTTTTCAGCCTCTCCAAATAGGCAAGCGTCTGCATCACTTCGTGGTCGACGATTGTATGCACGAAGCCGGCTTTCGAAGAGCCTTCCGCACCGACGATCAACAACCTGAAAATATCGAAATTGTCGTAGATAAGCCGGTAAACCCGATGAAGTTCGGCAGTGGTGTTTTGCGTCGTGATTTCCCCCACAATGCCGCCGGCGTTATAATATGAAGCGCTTAATTCAACAAACAGCTTTTCCACCTGTTCGCAGACAGGGGCGACAATCGCCTCAAACAACGCGTTTTTATCCTTAAAATATGTGTAGATGGCGCCTGTCGTCATGCCGGCGGCGGAGGCAATATTCCGAAGGGACGCATTCTGAAAACCTTTTTGCAAAAATTCCTGTCTGCCAAAATGCAGGATTTTCTCCTGCGTATTCATCTCGCCAGCCACAACGACACCCCCCTTCTGCAAATCATATAACACTGTTATGTAAC
>DATMXY010000521.1:0-3293 GCA_035561275.1 Anaerovoracaceae bacterium
ACGTTAATGAGTGATGTTGAAAAAAACACAGCAGCAGTCGGCGTTGGGGAACATGGTCTGAAAAAGCACGACATAAAAACCTCGACCGTGGTATTCATGATTTTTTGTCTCTGCGCCGCCGGCGCTTACGGTATTGAGGAAATGATACCGGAGTCCGGTCCCGGCCTGACGCTGCTCATGCTGATCATACTTCCGTTTATCTGGAGCACGCCTCTCGGGCTTGTCGCGTCGGAACTGGGTTCCGCAAGGCCTCAGGAAGGCGGATATTACAAATGGGTGCAGGAAGCGTGCGGAGAATTCTGGGGCTTCCAGGCCGGCTGGTGGAGGACCGTTTCTATCTATATTGATAATACACTTTATGTTATCCTCGCGGGCGGTTACCTTGCAAATACCCTGGATTTAAGCTGGGGCGCCGAAATGGCGTTCAAGGTCGGCATGATCCTTGTCTTTACTTATATCAATATCCGGGGCGTCAAGGACGTGGGCATCGTCAGTACAATATTATCCGTACTGGTCATCTTTGCTTTTGCTATGGTGGCAATCTGCGGATTTTTGAACTGGCAGCAGAATCCTTTCGTTCCGTTTACTGCGGACGGAGAGATCATGGGTGTTTCAGGAATCGCACCTGCTGACTGGATCTATTACATCGGGATGAGCATTTCCATCGGAATGTGGATGTACTCCGGTTATGAGTCGATGTCGACGATTGCGGGCGAGGTCAAAAATCCTCAGGTCATACCAAAGGCGACCATGATCACAGTTCCGTTAATTATGGCCGTATATATCTTCCCGACCATGGGAGGCCTGGCCGCGATGGGAGGAGAATGGGAAAACTGGGGTACCGAACCGGGAACCATCGGCTACGCGGATGTTGTCACCACCTATTGGGGGCCGGCGTTCGGAGTCTTCTTCGCAATTGTGGCAATCCTGGCCCAGTGTTCGATTTACAATACATATATCGCATCGGGATCCAGAGGCTTCTTTGCCCTGGCCGACGACTACCTGGCTCCGCCGATCCTCGTAAAATGCGACAAGAAACACGGAGTACCCTATGTGGCCGTTCTTTCCGTTGCCATCGTAAATATCATACTTTGCCAGTTCGCCTTTACAACGGTAGTCGTTGTGGACGTCTTCCTGCTGGTATCCTCCTATGTGATGATCTTTATCTCGGCTCTGATCCTCAGAAAGAGGATTCCGGAAAGCGAAAGAAAATTCAAGATTCCGGGCGGCTACGGCTTCCTTCTTTTGATCTGTATCGTTCCATGCATCATCGCATTCCTTTCTTTCTTCATCAACGGTACGGAATTCTTTATCGGCGGAATGGTCGGCATTGTAACAGGCCCGATTCTGTATGTCATCTGGAAAAGGATGTACGGCGGCCTTGCGAAGAAAAGCGCCGCCAAATTCCCGGTCAATCCCAAAACCGGCCTTGCCATCGGAGATACGAAAAGAATCGCCTCCATTTTCATCGGCCTTGCGGCGTTTGGCGGGCTTGCTCTCCTCTGGCTCCCATGGTTTGAAGGAGACTGGGGCCCCGACTATTATGCCGAAACATATACCGAAGGCTTTGCCTCGGTTATCTTCAGTAACTTTGACACCATGATCAACGCCATCCAGACCGCTGCCGTCCTATTCGTGATCGTCGGCGTGATCTGCGCGCTGATCGCCGCGAAGGTGGAACCGAAAAAGAAATAGCGAAAAAAAGCACTTCAATTGAACCAGGTGGATCTGAATTATTATTCTGGAGGGAGCAGGTTATCTGCTCCCTTTTGCTGTGATCACCCAGCTGTCTTGTTTCCCATTTTTTTCATCGTTCTTTGAACCAATATCCATGAAAGAATAAAATGGCACAGTTCGCCGGCGAAAAAGGAGAGATAGATCCCATTAGCGCCGAACAGATACATGAATAGCAGCAGAAACACCTGTACGAAGCCTATGCAGCGCAGGAAAGAAATCAGCGCCGCATAAGCGTTCCGTTCGGTGGTCTGGAAAAAGAGAATATTCATCAGCACAGGCCCCGCAAAGATAAAACCCAAGGGGTAAAGGCGGAGAATATGGACGGTTAACGCCGTTAATTCAGGGTTGCCTGAATGGAACAAAAAATCGATCCCACCGCCAAAGGCTGCACAGCCGGCGACCAGGACAATCGGGATAACGGTATTCGTGCGAACGCCAAGACGATAGACATGGGAAAATACTTTTTCATCCCCCTTGCCGTGGTAAAAGCTCATGAGCGGCTGCGCTCCCTGCGTAACGCCTATCAATACCATAATGATGAGCGCGCACACATAGTTAACGATGGAATAGGCCGCCACGCCAAGGGTTCCCACCGCATGGACCAATGCCAGATTGAAGCTGAGCGCAATCGCCGACTGCCAAAATTCCATCAGGAAGGAAGCAAATCCGTTGCTTAGAATTCTTTTTATATCTATAAAATGAAATATCGGTTTACGGATCCGAAGCTTCCCTTTTTTGTACGCAAAATGAGGGATGAAGAATACGCCCTGGAGCAGCATGGATATGCCGTTTGTCAAGGCGATCACCTCGATTCCGAAATGCATAATGAAAATTAAAATAACGTCAAGGATTATATTAATTACCGCGCCAAAGAGAGAAGCCGCCATGACCAGCCTGGGCGCGTCATCATTGCGGATAAAAACGATCAGCGCGAATACGACCATCTGCAGCAGTGCGACAGGCGACAGCCATTTCAGGTAAGCGACGACAGAAGGAAGCATTTCTTCATTCGCGCCTAAAAGAAGCGCCATATCTTCCCGGAAGAAGAACCCCGCCAGGGCCAGCACAGCACCGGCAATGGCAGATAACGCCAGGCATTGGCAAAAGATATTATTTGCTTTTTCCATTTCTCCTTTTCCTTTATAAAAGGAATATACATTGGCGCCGCCTATTCCGATCAGCATTCCCAGTGCGATGATGACCATCATGAAAGGCAATGCGATGTTAATCGCGCCGAGCGCGATTTCACCGAGCCCCTGACCCGCGATGATCCCGTTAAGTACCGTGTAAAAGGCCTGGACGGTCATCGCTATGACAGATGGGACCGCATACCCGGCAAATTGTTTGTTGATCGGCTTAAAATCTACGTTTTGAATTTCCATTTCTCTCCTTAAACTAAAAAGCCAGATAAAATATCGGGTAAACCCCGACATCTTATCTGGCCCTGTTTCTAATAAAAAAGCCCTCCGATGACACTCTCAAATCAGCATGTAATTTGAGTTCGTCTTATTATAGCATCAATTAACAGAAACAGTCCAACGAGCAGGCATCGGCGA
>DATMXY010000522.1:0-8374 GCA_035561275.1 Anaerovoracaceae bacterium
AGCAGGAAGTTCATGAAACGGGAACGCTCCATCGAGCGTTTTCCGTGTTTCTGTATCATGACGACAAAATGCTCATTCAGCGAAGGGCAAAGCATAAATACCATTCCGGCGGGCTGTGGAGCAATGCCTGCTGCTCCCATCCGACTGAGGGACTGTCGATCAATGAATCCGTGCGGCAGCGCATGTACGAGGAACTTCAGGTGAGGTGCCCCGTCGAAGAGGCCTTTCAATTTATATATTTTCATAAGTTCGGCGATAAAATGTTTGAATATGAATATGATCATGTTTTTATCGGAGAATACTCCGGGGATTTTAAGCTGGATCCCGAGGAAGCGGAGGATGCGGCCTGGATCGATTTTAACGAATTATCCAAGCTGCTAAGAGAAAAGCCCGAAACCTTTTCCATATGGTGCCTGACAGCAATGCCGAAGGTTATGAGCATAATCAAAGAAAAAAATCGTTGATCCGGTTCGTTCCAAGCTTAATCTGCATGATAAGAAGGAAGCCGCAATAAAAATTGCGGCTTCCTTCTTAATGTGCCAGGGAATATACTTAGTCCAATTGTGAATGAGTTTAAAGCGCGGATCCGATAACGTATATCGCAATAGAGAATATGCATGCTGCTACAGCGATCGCGATCCAGCGGTGGAACTGGCGGTCCAGCTGCTTCTTTTCTTCCGGCGTCGGATCCGGGAAATTCATGGTTATCTCGTCGATCTGCTTTGATTCTTCCGGAATCGGATGCTTTAAAATAATCAGATGCACAATGATATATATGATACACAGAATATCAAAGCCAAGGTTCCACTTCACCGCAGTAGGATCGTAGGCAAGCACAGCGAGCACAAAATATACTACGATTGCCAGAACCGCGATGGGAATACCAAAGGGCACCTTAAAAGGCCGCTCCAGATCGGGTTCCTTTATCCTGAGCATGATGAACGATACGTATCCCAGGATATAAGCTGATATCTGGGCATAAGCGCACATCGCCGCGACCAGGATGATATTATTGGTCAGGATCATTAAAACGCTTACGACACCGATTATGATTACGGAAATATAAGGGCTCTTATATTTCGGATGCAGCTTTCCGAAGACTTTCGGCATGCTCCCGTCGTTGCTCATCAGGTACATGTAGCGGGCGGCGCCGGTCACAAGCGGATTCATTGAGGAAAAGTCTCCGCCTATGGTAATGATGAGGCAAAGCAGGACGACCGCAAATACTCCCATGCCTGCCATTGTAGTAGCATCCGCGAAGGGTGCGGCAGCACTTGCAAGATCTCCCCGGGTTTCCGCCGGAGTGATGCCGTTCAGGAACCACCACCAGAGAGTATTCACCGCCATAACGATGAAAGGCGAAAGAATCAGTGCTCTGGGAATCGTGACACGGGCGTGCTTGACCTCGGCGCCCATGCCTACTACGGTTTCAAAACCGAAGAAGCACCAGAGAACCATGAGAATTCCGAACGCGGCTTCTTTAACTGTAGGCGGAATGCCTTCGAGCATAGGTGCAAAGTTATTGAAGTCAATTTCTTTGAAAGCTACTACAAACCAAATAACGGAACCTATCCAGAAAAAGTACATTACGAAGTCCTGCGCCTTGCCGGCGGACTTGATTCCAAAAAAGTTGATTACCACAAAGATCAGCACCAGGACGCTGCCTGAGAACCGGGGATCCAGGGCGTTGGGCGGACCGCCCAAGGCGTCGATCAGCAGATTGAGGTAGTTTGCGAATGCAAGACCTTCCGCAACCGCGATACCGATCTGAGCAACCGTATAATTCCAGCTGACAAATATCCCTACCGGATAATTGATCGCTCTTTTTGCATACGCATATGTACCTCCCGCAAGGGGCAATGCGGATGCCATCTCTCCGTAGAGCGCTGATGGGAATACTGTAATAACAAGAGAAATTAATGCCGCGAAAAGAATTGACGTGCCCCAGATTCCTACCTGAGCAGAGCCTACTGTAAACAGACCCACGCCTATGACAGCGCCTGCAATAATAGTGACACATTCGGGCAAACCGATTTCACGTTTCAGTACACGCGACTCAATATCTGAACCGGATGACTTTTTAACGTTACCACTAGCCATAACTTACCTCCTTTTTTGATAACAATCTTAAACAATAGCATTTTTTTATTTCAAACCATCGAGACAATCTGAATATATGACACTATCCTTCCGTCCCCCGGATTGAAAACCAAGGTCGTTTCTCTGAATTTTTTCTGATTTTTCTGATTTTCTATCATTATACTCTTTGGCATGTCCGTTCAAATAGTACAAATCGGAAATTGACTAATTGTTTTTGCGGTGTTAAACTGAGAACGAGTGAAGAAGTAGTTCTGATTTTTACTAACGGGCCGAAAATGTAGAAAAATAAGCAGAATATGTTGTAAAACACCGAAGAAACAATTTGAATAAACGGCTTGTATAATCAGGTAAGGAGGGATGGCATGGCCGCGAAATATTATTTGGGACTTGATCAGGGAACGACGGGTACCACAGCTTTACTCCTGGATTCCAAGTGGAATGTGGCTGCAAGAGGCTACAAAGAACATAAGCAATATTACCCAAAACCGGGGTGGATCGAACATAACCCGGGCGAAATCTGGGGGGCGATTTTAGAGTCCATACAGGAAGCCCTGGAGATAGCCGGTGCGAAACCGGAAGAAATCGCGTGCATCGGTTTTGACAACCAGGGGGAAACGGTTATGGTTTGGGATAAGTTTACCGGAGTCCCCGTTTACAACGCGATCGTCTGGCAGGACCGCAGGACCGCACGGTATGCCGACGCCCTGACCGAGAAATACGGCGAGCTGATCCGCGAAAAAACAGGACTGATGATCGACGCCTATTTCAGTGCAACGAAAATCAAATGGATTTTGGATAATGTTCCCGACGCCAGGGAAAAAGTCCGGGAGGGAAGGCTGATCGCCGGAACGATGGACAGCTGGATGATCTGGAAGATGACTCACGGGCGGGTCCATGTCACCGACTATTCCACCGCGTCCCGCACCATGCTCCTCAACATCCATACGGGCCAATGGGATGAGGAGATTCTGGATATTCTTGAGATCGACAAGCGGATGCTGCCCAAAATATTCGACAGTTCCATGATCTACGGCTATACGGACCCTCTGGATTTTATGGGCGCCAAAATACCCATCTCCGGTTCCGTCGTCGACCAGCAGGCGGCCTTGTTCGGGCAGGCCTGCTTTACGCCGGGCAGCATTAAGACGACCTATGGAACGGGCTGCTTTATGCTCATGAACACGGGAGACAAACCGGTATATTCCAAGAACGGACTGCTGACCACCGTCGCGTGGGGGCTTTCGGGCAAGATGACCTTCGCTTTGGACGGAGGCATTTACATCGCGGGAGCGGCGACACAGTGGCTCAGGGACGGGATAAGAATAATAGGAGACGCGTCGGAGACCGAGGAGATGGCTCTGGCGGCAAAAAGCAACGGGGGCGTCTATTTTGTGCCGGCTTTTACGGGGCTTGCCGCGCCGTATTGGGATTCTTACGCGCGCGGCATGATGATCGGGATCACTCGAGGAACGACGCGGGAGGAAATCGTCCGCGCCACGCTGGAGGCCACCGCTTATCAGGTAAAGGATAACCTCGACGTCATGAATATGGACGCCAGCATTCCCATCAATATCATGCGGGCGGACGGCGGAGCCGTGGTGAATAACTTTTTGATGCAGTTCCAGGCCGACATCCTCAACATCCCGGTGGATATCCCGGAAATTACGGAAACCACCGCTCTGGGAGCCGCGTATCTGGCGGCGCTGGGTATCGGCGAATTCGAGTCGATTTACGATCTCGCCGATCACTGGAAACTGGGGAAGCGCTTTGAGCCGAAGATGAGCGCCGATGAGAGAGAATCGCTTCTGGAGGACTGGCACCGCGCTGTGGAACGTTCGAGAAACTGGGTCAAAGATTAACATAGGATAAGTATTTTGCAAATGTTTGAACGAAATATCTGAAAGGAGATGTTACAATGATGAAACCTAAATTATTCAGTCCCGGTCCTGTTCTGGTCAGAGACGATGTCCGTGAAGCGCTGATGCATTATGATATTTGCCATCGTGGAACGGAATTTGAAAAACTGTTTGAAGACATGCAAGGAAAAATAAATAAATTGTTCAATGCCGATGACAGCTATTATTCCTTGATTGTTTCCGGCTCCGGCACCTCCGCCAACGAAACCGTTCTTTCTTCTGTATTCCAGGGGGACGATCAGGTTCTGCTCGTGAAAAACGGAGTATTTGGAGAAAGGCTCGAGGAGATCATCCGGAAATATAACGTGCCGATGATAGAGGCGTCCTTTGAATGGGGAGACTATCCCGATACGGGCAAGATAGAAGCCCTGATCGCTTCGAACCCGAAGATCAAGGTCATAGCGATGGTATTCCACGAAACCTCCACCGGCATGATCAATCCGGTCAAAGAAGTCGGCGGGCTGTGTAAAAAATACGGCAAATGGTTCTTTGTGGATTCGGTATCCGCCGCCGGCGGAGAAAACATCGATGTGGTCGAAAACAACATTACATTCACCACCTCGGTGGGAGGAAAATGCGTCGGGGCGTTTCCGGGTTCCGCTTACATATGCGCAAAAGAAGAAGTACTTAAGACGATCACAGCGGAACAGGGAAAAAATGTTTACCTGAACCTTGCGAAGCATTATGCCGAAGCGAAAAAGTGCCATCAAACGCCCAATACGCCCAACGTAAATCTGTTCTGGGGCCTGGACCGGGCGCTTTCAAACATAGTGGAAGATGGCCTTGACAAGAGGATCGCCCGGTATCAGAGGTGCGTCGCCATCCTGCGGAAGGGACTGCTGGATCTGGGATTGAAAATGTTGCTCCCCGAAAAATACATGTCCAACACTGTGACCTCCGTGTTCCTTCCGGAAGGCAAGGATCTTCAGGCGTTCCTCACCGAGATGGAGAACCGCGGCTATGTCGTGTACAGCGGCAAGGGAAAATATATGAACATGGGCATGTTCCAGGTCGCCAATATGGGCGAGATTTACGAAGCGGACTGCGTGGAATTCCTGAGAGTGCTCAAGGAATGCCTGTAACAGCAGGTCTTTTATTGAGCCTGCCGGGATACATCCCACCGCGGCGCCGTTTCTGACCGAAAGGCAGCATCCGATAAGGGTGCTGCCTTAACAGTTTTTCTGGTAAAATTCTTTTTGTTATGGTACAATAAATCATTGAGTTCGGATATATACTAACACGTATAACAGCCGCCGCAGGGGGAGCGCTATGTCTTACATTATCAGCGAAAAACAGTACTTGGCCTCTGACCAAAAGAAAATTCAATATGTTCCGTATAAAATAAGGATTGATTCCTTCAGGCAGGATGAACTGGAGGTTCCTTTCGGACATCCCCTGTATACCTTTGTTGCGGACTTTCTGGAAATATCTCCCAATTTAAGCCTTGAGAAGGCCGATTTGTACAATTATCCGGTTATCCCCGACGGATGTGTTTCCATCGTTCTGGTTCTTCGTGAAAACGGGATTCAGGGATATCTATGCGGAGTAATCGATGAGCTTCATAAAATCGCGCTCTGTGAAGGAGAGACCGCTTTTATCGCCCGGTACTTTCCCGGAGGTTTCCGGCCGCTGACCCGGGAACCGATCAGCACGTATACAAACTGTTCCTGCTCTTTGTCGAAGGTTCTGCCCAATTATCAGCTCATTTTTTCCGCCTTCGCAAGAGCTTCAGCTTTTTCCGAGCGCGTGCTGGCTTTTTCAAAACCCATGCGTTCACTTTATCTGGATAACAAAGAAGTTCATTATGTAATGAACTACTGCATCGATAAAATTTACCGCCAGAATGGAAATGTCAAAGTTTCGGACCTGTCCAGAGAGACCGGATTCAGCGAACGGTATATCGGGAAACTGTTTGACCGCTGGGTGGGGATCTCTCCGAAATTATACGCGGAGATCATGCGGTTCCAGTTCTCCCTGGAAAAATTGAAGGAGCTGGAACACAAGGAGGGCGGGATCCTGTTGGACACTGCCCTTGACAGCGGTTTTTTCGATCACGCCCATATGAACAGGTGCTATCAAAGGTTTCTGCATTGCACTGCCGGCACGCTGAACAGCCTTGGATTTGAAGGCCTGGATCTGTCAAACGTTACCAATATCATCGGTTAACATAAGAGTATAAGGAGGGTTAGCAGGCATGGCTGCAAGGTATTATTTAGGGTTGGATCAGGGAACGGCCAGTAACACCGCCCTGCTCCTGGATTCCAAATGGAATGTCGCCGCGCGCGGATACAAGGAGCATAAGCAGTATTATCCGAAGCCGGGATGGATCGAACATGATCCGATGGAAATCTGGGGAGCGATTTTTGAATCCATACAGGAGGCCGTCAATACGGCCGGAGCGAAGCCGGAGGAAATTGCCTGCATCGGCCTCGACAATCAGGGAGAGACCGTGATGGTGTGGGATAAGCTGACCGGTATTCCCATCTACAACGCCATCGTATGGCAGGACCGCAGAACGGCGCGGTATGCCGATTCCCTGACCGCGAAATACGGCGAACTCATCCGGAAAAAAACGGGCCTGATGATCGACTCCTATTTCAGCGCGACAAAAATTAAATGGATCCTGGACAATGTCCCCGACGCCAGGGAAAAGGCCAGCAAAGGAAGGCTCATCGCCGGGACGATGGATACCTGGATCATCTGGAAAATGACCCATGGACGGGTTCATGTCACCGATTACTCCACCGCGTCCCGCACCATGCTCCTCAACATACACACAGGCCAGTGGGACGATGAAATCCTGGATATCTTTGAAATCGACAAGAAAATCCTGCCCCAGATATGCGACAGCGCGATGATATACGGCTATACGGATCCTCTGGATTTCTTCGGCGCCAGGATCCCGATCTCGGGCTCCATCGTCGACCAGCAGGCGGCCTTGTTCGGGCAAGCCTGTTACACGCCCGGAAACATTAAGACGACTTATGGGACAGGCTGCTTTATGCTCATGAACACGGGCGACAAGCCGGTTTACTCCAAAAGCGGGCTGCTGACCACGGTGGCATGGGGGCTTTCCGGCAAAATGACCTTCGCTCTGGACGGGGGTATTTACATTGCCGGAGCGGCGACTCAATGGCTCAGAGACGAAATGAATATCATAAAGGACGCTTCCCAGACGGAAGAGATGGCTTTCGCCGCTAAAAGCAACGGGGGAGTTTACTTCGTTCCCGCCTTTGCGGGGCTTGCGGCGCCGCATTGGGATTCCTACGCGAGGGGCATGATCATCGGCCTGACCAGCGGGACGACTAAGGAAAAAATCGTCCGCGCAACCCTGGAAGCGATCGCCTACCAGGTGAAAGATAACCTTGATGTCATGAATATGGACGCAAGTATTCCGATCAAAATCATGCGTGCGGACGGCAAGGCTGTCGCGAACAATTTTTTAATGCAGTTCCAGGCCGACATTCTGAACATCCCGGTGGACGTTCCGGTAATTACGGAGATCCAACCCTTGGGAGCCGCTTATCTGGCGGCTCTGGGCATCGGGGAATTTCAATCGATTTACGATCTGGCGGACAACTGGAAGCTGGCGAAGCGCTATGAACCGCATATGAGCTCCGATGAGCGGGAATCGCTGCTCTACAACTGGCACCGCGCCGTGGAACGCTCGAAAAGATGGATTGAAGATTAAGGGAATTAAAGACTAAGATGAAGGAAATAAAAATACCTGTCGTTGCGAATAGGGCCGGCAGGTATTTTCATTCACCAGAAATTACTGATTTTGTTCATTTTGGGCTGCATCTGTTCGTAAGTCGCCAGGTATTTGAACCCCAGAGATTCCAGCAAATCGATGGCGTCTTTGAAACCGAAACCGACGTGCTCGGGAACATGGGCGTCGGAGCCGATGGTAATGATTTCGCCCTTCAGCTTCTTGTACATCGTCAACATTTCGGCGGAGGGGTAGGTCAAATCGGAATGGTAGCGGTAACACGAGGTGTTGAATTCAATGCCTTTGCCGTCCTCGACCACCAGCTTCAGGATGTCTTTCACGAGATCGAGGTATTCCTCCTGCGCTGGCGGCTCCGACGTTACGAATCTCGGATAATATCTGGCAACGATGTTGAGGTGCCCGAGAATATTGTAATCCTTGTATGCTTTCAGGCATTTGTACGTATAGGTATAGAAATCCCTGAAGCACTGAAGCGCCGTTTTCCCGTCGTAATACATGCCGGTATAGAGATCCTTGTCTTCGGCGGCATGCATGGAGCCTATCACAAAATCATAGGGATAGGCATGAACGATATCGGAGTTTTCCTTTGTTACCGTCTCCTGTATCCCCACCTCAATCCCCTTTACAA
>DATMXY010000523.1:0-5004 GCA_035561275.1 Anaerovoracaceae bacterium
ATTACCTCCTGATTTTATTTTGCAGATTGATTTTACACAAAAGTTATGGAGATTTTATGGAGAACCGCTCAGATGAAAATTTTTTCTGATCAACCGTATCCGGATCAACCTGGAATAAGACGGTGGTAATTTATCGTAAAAAAAGATATAATAAAAAAATGGACAAGAGCACAGCAAAAGGAACGATGAAAGAAGCTCAAGAGGTGGAAGAATGCTGAAGACCGGAAAACTTGACAGCAGACTGCTGGAAGAGATCGTCTTTAAGAATATAAAGTTTAAAAGGCCGGAGGTCATCACCCGTCCCGGCGTCGGAGAGGACTGCGCCGTGGTGGATTTCGGCGCTTATGAATGCGTCCTGTCCACGGACCCCATAACAGCCGCGGCGAGTGAGATTGGAAGGCTTGCCGTCCATATCTCCTGCAACGACATCGCTTCCAACGGCGTCGAACCCCTTGGGATCATGCTTGCGGTCATGCTGCCGGTAGGGACGACGGAGGAACAGGTGGAGGGGATCATGAAGCAGGCGGCGGAGGTTTCCGAGGAACTGGGCGTGGAAATCATCGGCGGCCATACGGAGATCACCCCGGCCGTCAATAAACCGGTCATCGTCTCCACCGCCATCGGCAGGGGGCCCAAATGGTCGTCCCAGCAGGCGGAAAACATGAAGCCCGGGGACTATATCCTGATGACAAAGCAGGCCGGCCTGGAGGGGACGGCCATCATCGCCGGCGATTTTAAGGACGAGCTTGCCGGCTTCCTGACCGATGAAGAATTCAGGGAAGCCAAGGAGATGATGCGGCAGATCAGCGTGGTCAGGGAAGGCGTCATCGCCGGAAAGATCGGGACGGCAGGCATGCACGACGTCACGGAAGGCGGCGTACTGGGCGCCGTCTGGGAGATGTGCGATATCGCCAAAACCGGCGCGGAGGTCTGGATCGACCGGGTACCTGTGGCCGGGGTCACGAAAAAGATCTGCGACTATTTTGATATCGATTACTTAAGGCTCATATCCAGCGGAAGCATGGTGATCATGGTACATCCCGACAAGAAGGATCAGATGGAACAGGAACTGAAAAACGCGGGGATCCCTGTGGCCTGCATCGGCAGGATCGTCGAACAGGAAGCAGGGATCTGCATGGTGGTGCAGGGTGAGAAAATTGTTATCGCTCCGCCTGCCAGCGACGAGCTTTACAGGGTGCTTACTTAAGCTTCTTTGGAGGTTTATCAGATGAAATATATCTGTACGTTGATCGCCGTAGAAAATATGGAAAAATCGAAGCAGTTTTATCGGGACGTATTGGGACTGGAGGTTGTGTCCGACTTCGGAGCCAATGTCGTTTTGTCAGGCGGCTTAGCCCTGCAGACTCTGGATACGTGGATCGAATTTATTCAAAACCCGGAAAGCGGGATTGTTTTGAAAAACAACGCTTGCGAGTTGTATTTTGAGGACGACGACGTGACTGCTTTTATTGAAAAACTGGCAAAAATAAAAGATATCGAATACGTCCATCCGCTCCTTGAGCATTCATGGGGGCAGCGAGTCGTTCGCTTCTATGATCCCGACAAGCATATCATTGAAGTCGGTGAAAACATGAACATGGTTATCAGGCGTTTTCTGGACGGCGGTCTTTCCGTTGAAGAAGCCGCAGCCCGAATGGATATTCCGGTCGATTATATAAAGTTATCTTTCGAATCACAATAATTGGAACAGCATTGACTTTTTACCCTGTACTCCATTATAATAAATAAAGTGCCTTTCGGCAGCTTCGCCGGCTTGGTTTGGGTCCTGCGCAATAAGAATCTGTGAACCTCGTCAGGTTCGGAAGGAAGCAGCGATAAACGGAATCTCTTATGTGCCGCAGACAAGCCTTCTCCAATGTCCTGCGAAGCTGCCGAAGGGCATTTTCCTATGGTAAATTTTCGAGCTCGGACGGATTCTTACGGGAATACCCACGGCGAGCGCTATCTATTAATATAGAAAATCCCCTCGATAGGAGACGGATATGTATACAGCCTTATACCGTTCCTTCCGCCCGGAAACCTTTGACGGAGTCCTGGGCCAGGAGCACATCGTAAAAATCCTGAAAAACCAGATCAATACGAAGACGACGAGCCATGCCTACCTATTTTGCGGAACGAGGGGCACGGGAAAAACCTCCACTGCCAGAATCCTCGCGAAGGCGATGAACTGCCTTGCAAAGGAAGGAGAGCGGCCCTGCGGCGTCTGTTCCAACTGCGTAAGCATCAAGGATGGGACGTTCATGGACGTTATCGAGATCGACGCCGCTTCCAATAACGGGGTCGACAACATCCGGGAACTCCGCGAAAGCGTAAAATACCCTCCTGCGGCAGGCCGATGCAAAGTGTACATCATCGACGAGGTACATATGCTTTCCACCGGCGCTTTCAACGCGCTGTTAAAAACGCTGGAGGAACCGCCGGAGAACGTCATGTTCATCCTTGCCACCACCGAGGTGCAGAAGCTGCCTGCCACCATCCTTTCAAGATGCCTCAGACTGGACTTCAAGAGAGTGCCGGAAAAGACGCTGCGCCAGGGAATGCGGGATATCTGCGGACAGATGGGGGTGAAAATCTCCGAGGCGGCGCTGGGGCTGATCGCTTCCAATGCGGACGGTTCAGTCCGTGACGCCCTGAGCCTGCTGGACCAGTGCATCTCCGCCGGGGAAAAGAGCGTGGCCAGGGAGGACGTCATTGACATCCTGGGAACCGCCGGGGAAGAAGTCTTTGTGGAAATGACCGATCTGGTGATGAGGCGCAGGGTTGCGGACGCGCTTTTGCTGCTGGACAGAGTCATGGCCGACGGAAAGGATGTGCGCCAGTTTATGAAGGACTGGGTTTCTCATTTCCGAAGCCTGCTTATGACGAAATTCATAAAAAATCCGGAAGACGTCCTTAATATGTCCGCTGAAAACGTGGAGCGGATCAGAAGACAGAGCGAAGAAACAGACCTGCCATATATAAATGAAAGCATCATAAAACTGTCCCAGACCCTGTCGGACGCCAGATGGTCGACCCAACCGAGGATCCTGTTGGAACTGTGCATCGTAAAGCTCGCTATGGATCAGATCGGGAATGGGATTCCTTCCGCCTCAGCTCAGGAATATATGAAAACATCCGCAGCAAAACCGGTTGCATCGGCGCCGTCTGCACTGGAACCGGCCGCACCGGCGCCCATCGCATCAGAGGCGTCTGCGGCGGCAGAACCGGCCGAAATAAAAATTGGAGAACCGGCGGAAACGAATGGAACCGCAGAAATCCTGCCCGATTCCGAACAGGATTCTGCCGGCGGATCTGAAGCTCCGGCTCCTGATTACGACAGGCTCTGGCATACTGTATTTGAAGACGGAGAAGCTACAATGGGCGGCAGCTTCAATCTGCTCCGGCTTGGCGCCAGGCTGAAAGACGTTGGCCCCAGCTGCTTTATCGTAGAGGCGTTCAGCGAGACGACCCTGGATTATATACAGAGAATCGCCTCAGACCTGGAATCGCTCATGGAAAAGCATACGGGAAGGCGCCTGCGCATGGAATGCAGCGTTTCGGACGGCGGCGCCCGGGAGGAGCAGGAAAAGACCGCCGAGGATCTCGCAAACGAAATTGGAAATAAATTTGGAATTCATATCGATATACAATAGGAGGATATACAATGGGAAAAGGAATGAGAGCAGGAAAAAAGCCCGGCGGCGGAGGCGGCGCGGGGAATATGCAGAAGCAGCTCCAGCAAATGCAGCAGATGCAGCGGAGAATGGAAGAAATGCAGTCGGAGCTTGAGACGAAGGAAGTGGAAGCCACTGCAGGAGGAGGCGCCGTAAGCGTTACGGTCAACGGGAAAAAGGAAATCGTAAAAATAGCGATAAAGCCTGAGGTGGTCGACCCCGACGATGTGGAAATGCTGCAGGACCTTATCATGGTGGCGGTAAACGAGGCATTGCGGCAGATCGAAGAAATGACTCAGAATGAAATGGGAAGGCTGACAGGGGGATTGTCCATTCCCGGCCTTATGTAATCAATCGTTATAAAGCATAAGGAATGAAATAGATGAAGCATTATGCAAAACCATTAAGCAATTTGATCGGAGAGCTGTCGAAGCTGCCCGGGATCGGCGGGAAAACCGCCCAGCGCCTGGCGTTCCATATCCTTTCCCAGGACGAAAAGGATGCCTTCGCCCTTGCGGACGCGATTCTGGAAGCCAGAAAAACCATGAAATACTGCTCCGTATGCGGGAATCTCACCGACGTGGACCCATGCGGCATCTGCACCGACCCGGTCAGGGATCAAAGCGTTATATGCGTAGTGGAAAGTCCCAGGGACGTCAGCGCCATGGAGCGGATCAAGGAGTTCCAGGGCCTTTACCATGTCCTCCACGGGGCGATTTCGCCGATGGACGGCATCGGACCGGAGGATATCAATTTGAAGCAGCTCATCATAAGACTGCAGCAGAATGACGTCAGGGAAGTGATCCTCGCGACCAATCCGAATATTGAGGGAGAGGCAACTGCCATGTACACCGCGAGGTTGATCAAACCTTCCGGCATCAAAGTTACAAGGATCGCCCACGGCGTACCCGTGGGAGGCGATCTGGAATACGCGGACGAGATTACCCTATCCAAAGCTATGGAAGGCAGAAGAGAACTGTAAAGGTTTTACTCCCCGGAATTAAGAAAACTGTAAATAAATCATGACCACCCATCAAACGGGTGGTTTGCTCAGGGCTATAAGCCCTTGATACCGGCCGGCCTAAAAGGCGATGGCTTTTACTAGGTTCAAGCCACTTCGCCTTTGCCACCTCTAAAGGGGTATCAGGATTACTGCTCTGCCACTTGAAAGCGTCCTGAATTCTAAAGTACATTTTGTACTGCCAGCTTCGGTGGGGCAGTGCCTACTGTAAAGTGTGCAAAATTTCAAGTTTTGGACAGATATTTTACGCAGAAATGAAGAAAACGTATAATTATGCGCATAATTGTCGTTTTAATATGAATATTATGA
>DATMXY010000524.1:0-2335 GCA_035561275.1 Anaerovoracaceae bacterium
CCTTCGGCGTAAATGGTGTCAAAGGCCAGGGACGATTTCCCCGATCCGGAGAGTCCCGTGAGCACCACCATTTTATCTCTTGGAATAACGACATCTATGTTTTTTAAATTGTGTTCGCTTGCGCCCTTTACAAATATGTCCTTTGTTGTCATCTGATCCTCCAAATGCTTTTTGTTGCCGCAGGGCTGCGCTCCTCATCTATGAATTACAGTCGCAGCTTGTATTCGAATATCCTGTCTCTCAGTTCCGCCGCCCGCTCAAACTGCAGGTTTGCGGCGGCATCCTTCATTTCCTTTTCCATCTTCTTGATGTAATCGCCAAGCTCTTTCTTTGTCAGCTCCAGCGGACTTCTGCCCTGGTAGTATTCGTCTTTTTCCTCTGCCACCCTGGTCGCCTCGATGACCGAGCGCACCGCTTTTTCTATGGTTTTCGGCGTAATGCCGTTGGCGTCGTTGTATTCCCTCTGGATCTTTCTTCTGCGGTCTGTTTCCGAAATCGCCCGACCCATGGCGTCGCTGATCTGATCAGCGTACATGATGACCTTGCCGTGGACGTTCCGCGCCGCCCTGCCGACGGTCTGGATCAGGGACGTCTCGGTGCGCAGGAAGCCTTGCTTGTCCGCGTCCAGGATCGCCACCAGAGAAACCTCCGGCAAGTCCAGTCCCTCCCTCAGGAGGTTGATCCCCACCAGCACGTCGAAAACGCCCAGGCGCAGATCCCTCAGGATCTCCATCCGCTCCAGCGTTTCGATTTCCGAATGGAGGTACCTTACCTTTATACCCACATTCTTCAGATAATCCGTCAGACTTTCCGACATTTTTTTCGTAAGGGTCGTGACGAGGACCTTTTCTCCCCGGGCCGTCACCTTGTTGATCTCGCCGATGAGGTCGTCGATCTGGCCTTCTGTTTTCCTGACTTCGATTTCCGGGTCCAGGAGTCCCGTAGGACGGATGACCTGCTGGGCTACGACGTGATCGCTGCGCTCCTTCTCATAAACGGAGGGAGTGGCGCTGACGTAGACGATCTGATTCACCAGCTGCTCGAATTCCCTGAATTCCAGCGGACGGTTGTCCAGAGCGGACGGCAGCCGAAAGCCGTACTCCACCAGGGAGGTCTTGCGGGACCGGTCTCCGGCATACATTCCCCTGAGCTGGGGAAGCATGACGTGGGATTCGTCGATGATGATCAGGAAATCCTCCGGGAAGTAGTCGATGAGGGTATAGGGGCGGCTGCCCGCCGCCAGCCCGTTGATATGACGGGAATAATTTTCAATGCCTTTGCAGCTCCCCACTTCCCGCAGCAGTTCCAGGTCGTAGCGGGTACGCTGCTCGATGCGCTGGGCTTCGATGAGCTTACCCCGGTCCTTGAACCATTTGATCCGCTGCTCAAGTTCCTCCTCTATCGTCAGGACGGCATGCTCCATTTTTTCCTTCGAGGCGACATAATGGGACGCGGGAAAAATCGATACGTGGTTCCGGATCCCAACGATCTCACCTGTTACCGGGTTGATTTCCTTGAGGTATTCGATTTCGTCTCCGAACAGTTCCACCCGGATAGCGTGGTCGGCGCCGGCCGGGAAGATGTCGATGATATCGCCCCGCACCCGGAAGGTACCCCGTTCGAACCCCAGGTCGTTTCGGGTATACTGGATGTCAATGAGCTTTCGCAGGATATCGTGACGGTTCCTCTCCGTGCCCGGCCGCAGGGAAAGCACCTGGCTCTCGTAGTCCACCGGGCTTCCCAGGCCGTAGATGCAGGATACGCTGGCGACGATGATCACGTCCCGCCGTTCTGAAAGCGCAGCCGTAGCCGAGTGGCGCAGCTTTTCGATCTCGTCGTTAATATCGGAATCCTTTTCGATATAGGTGTCAGTGGAAGGCACATATGCCTCCGGCTGGTAGTAGTCGTAATAGCTGACGAAATATTCCACCGCGTTTTCCGGGAAAAATTCCTTGAACTCACCGCAGAGCTGCGCCGCCAGGGTTTTATTATGGGAAATGACGAGGGTAGGCCGTTGGACCCGTTCGATGACGTTGGCCATGGAAAAGGTCTTGCCCGAGCCCGTCACCCCGAGAAGGGTCTGGTGCTTCTTCCCGCTCAGGATCCCTTCTGCCAGCTGATCCACGGCCCGGGGCTGGTCGCCCGTCATCTTATATTCTGAAATTACTTTAAATCGATCCATCTGATATCCGTCCTGTTTTATCTAAAGGTTTTTTAAGGCCCATCGGCCGCTTTCTGAATCAGTATAACATAATCGGTCATCCTTTACAATATAAAACAGAACATTTGTTCCTAAACTTGGCAGCCCCAAGTTTTTCCCTGACCTGGTTATCTT
>DATMXY010000525.1:0-3935 GCA_035561275.1 Anaerovoracaceae bacterium
CTCGCCTTGTGTATGTCTATATACACGTCGCTTCGCACTCATCGCTACGCAATTGTTTTTAATTTTGTAGAACTATTTATCCTGTAAGACCGCGACGCCGGGCAGTTCTTTCCCCTCCAGAAATTCCAGGGATGCCCCTCCTCCGGTGGAGATATGCGTCATCTTATCGGCCAGCCCAAACTGCTCCACAGCGGCGGCGGAATCCCCGCCCCCGATGATGGTTACTGCGCCGCTTGCGGCCAGGGCTTCCGCGACTTTTACGGTTCCATTGGCAAAATTGGACATTTCAAAGACGCCCATGGGTCCGTTCCAGACCACGGTCTTCGCTTTTTTTATCTCATCGGAGAAAATCTCTACGGATTTTTCCCCGATATCGAGGCCCATCCAGTCCTGCGTCATGGCGTCGGCGTCAAATTCCTTGATTTCCGCATCGTTGCTGAATTCCTTCGCAGCGATCACATCCACCGGAAGCAGCAGTTTCACGCCTTTTTCTTCCGCCTTCTTTATCAGATCCGCTGCAAAACCGATCCGCTCGGCGTCCAGAATGGATTTCCCGATTTCATAACCCTTCGCCTTCAGGAAGGTATAGGCCATGCCTCCGCCGATGATCAGCGTATCCACCTTGGTCAGCAGATTTTCGATCACGGGGATCTTATCCGCGACCTTGGCGCCGCCCAGGATGGCTACGAAAGGCCGTTTCGGATCTTCCACCGCACTGCCGAGGAACTTGACTTCCTTTTCGATCAGGAAGCCGGATACCGCCGGTAGATACTCTGCGATTCCCGCCGTCGAGGAATGCGCCCTGTGCGCAGTCCCGAAGGCGTCGTTTACAAAAATCTCTGCAAGGCCGGCAAGTTCTTTGGAGAACGCTTCGCCGTTCTTCGTTTCTTCCTTGCGGAACCTCACATTTTCAAGCAGCATCACGTCTCCGTCGCCGAGTCCGGCTGCGGCTTTTGATACTTCGTCGTTAACGACTTCCGGAGCGCTAATGAATACAACGCTTTTACCCAGAAGTTCGGATAGTCTGTCAGCTACGGGCTTAAGGGAATACTTCATGTTTGCTTCGCCGTCGGGCCTTCCCAGATGAGACATGAGGATCACCTTTGCCCCTTGTTCGATCAGATAGCTGATCGTAGGGAGGGCGCTTGTGATGCGGATATCGTCCGTGATTTTCCCCTCGCTGTCCTGCGGTACGTTAAAATCACAGCGAACGATCACTTTCTTGCCCTTAACGTCAATGTCTCTTACCGTTTTCTTCATTTTCTTACAGACCTTTCTTGATCACATATTCCATCAAATCAACTGCTCTGTTTGAATAACCCCATTCATTGTCGTACCAGGAAACGATCTTGACCATATTCTCTTCGATCACCATGGTAGATAATGCGTCGATGATGGAGGATCTGTCGTCTTCTTTAAAATCGATGGATACCAGCGGTTCTTCCGTATAACCCAGAATGCCTTTCAGTTCGCCTTCTGCAGCCTTCTTCAGCGCTGCGTTTACTTCGTCCTTCGTGACGGTCTTCTTCAGTTCGAATACGACGTCGACTACGGATACGGCAGGCGTCGGAACACGCAGTGACAGACCGTTCAACTTGCCCTTGAGCTGCGGAAGCACCAGGGATACCGCCTTGGCTGCCCCTGTTGTGGTCGGGATAATGGAAAGAGCTGCCGCTCTTGCTCTTCTCAGATCTTTATGAGGCAGGTCCAGGATCCTCTGGTCGTTTGTATAGGAGTGAACCGTGGTCATGAGTCCTTTTACGATGCCGAATTCCTCGTCGATAACTTTTGTGAAAGGAGCAAGGCAGTTCGTCGTGCAGGATGCGTTTGACAGGACGTGGTGGTTCTGAGGATCATATTTATCCTCGTTTACGCCCATTACGATGGTGATATCCTCATCTGTCGCCGGAGCGGAAATGATGACCTTCTTTGCGCCTGCTTTAATATGCTTTTCAGCGTCGGCTTTCTTTGTGAAAAGTCCGGTTGATTCCAGAACGACGTCGACGCCCAATTCCTTCCAGGGAAGATCTTCCGGATTTCTGACCGCAAGGATCTTTACTTCCTTTCCGTTTACGACGATGGCGTCCGCCTTCGCTTCCACGGTGCCGTTAAAATGACCGAAACAGCTGTCATATTTTAACAGGTGCGCCAAAGTTGCAGGATCTGTGATATCATTGATGGCAACTATCTCAAAATCTGCGTTTTTCGCTAATGCAGCCTTAAATGCGTTTCTTCCGATTCTTCCGAATCCGTTAATTCCAACTTTTGTTTTCATAGTGATTCCTCCTACTATTATATTTAATTTTTATTGGATACTGATTTACAGGGAGCGGAACTGCAGCTGCCCGGCTCAATCAGGCTTCCGGATGCTGTTTCCTAATATCTTTTCCGCTTTGACGACGACGGCAGGTTCATCTCGTCCCTGTATTTCGCCACCGTCCTTCTCGATATTTCGATCCCTCTTTCCGCCAGGATCTCCACCATGGTCTGATCGGAGTGAGGCGCTTTCGGATCCTCATTTTCTACTATTTCCCTGAGAAAGGTTTTTATACTTTCAGACGCGATGCCTTCGCCGCTGTTGCCGGAGACGCCGCTTGTGAAGAAATATTTGATTTCAAAGATTCCCCGGGGGCTCTGCATGTATTTCCCGTTTATGGAGCGGCTGACCGTCGATTCATGGATGCCCACCTCGTCGGCGATCTGCTTTAACGTCAGTGTCTTCAGGTGCTTCGGGCCCTCTTCAAAGAAATCGATCTGATATTTGACGACGGCGCTGACTACATTATAGATTGTCTGCCTTCTCTGCTCGATGCTTTTAATGAGCCAAAGCGCCGAATTCAGCCTTCCGGTAAGGAACTTGGAGATATTTGACTCCTTGTCGGAGTCCACCAGCATCCTCTGATAATATGGGCTGATGGTAAGCCTGGGAGCGCTGCTTTCATTGACGGTTACGATGTACTCGCCGTCCACCTTCTCCACCGTGACGTCCGGAATGATATACCGTGTTTCACTGGAAGATCCGAACTGCCTTCCCGGCTTCGGCTCAAGGCCTTTTATAATGTCGCTGGCAACCTGAATCTCCTTTACGGTCACATTCAGCGCCTTTGCAATATTGTTCAGCCGGTTGCCGGCGATGTCCTCCAGATGATGATTGACTACTTCATAAACAAGCGGGTTGTCGTTTCCCAGGTGTTTCAGCTGGATCAGCAGACATTCCTTCAGATTTCTGGCGCCTACGCCGGCAGGTTCAAAACCATGGATCGCATCCAGGACGACCTGCACTTTATCCTGCCCGACTCCCAAAGCCTTTGCGATCTCTTCGACGCTTAAGGTCATATAGCCGTTTTCATCCAGGGACTCGATGATATATCGTCCGATATTTCTACAGCTGTGCTTGATGGGCGCAAACTGCAGCTGGAACATCAGATGTTCCGACAGGGTGATTTCCGAAGATACAAACTGCTCATAGGTGTAATCGCTCTTTTCCGAGTTGTACTCCCATTGCCGGTAGCTGATGTCGTCGTATTCCTTTTCCTTGAAATGCTCGGCCCAGTCAAAATCGCTGCTTTCCTTCTGCTCAAAATTCTGATTGGGAGGGAACTCATCGTTCTTGGCCTGGAAATCGTCGGACGCCTTTTCGCCTTCGCCTTCCCCTTCCGAGGGAGGCGCAGCCTGTACCTCAAGGATCGGATTGGTCAGCAACTGTTCTTCCACATAACTCTCAAGCTCCTGTGTATTGAACTGCAGGATCTGGATCGCCTGAATCAGTTCCGGCGTCATCACCAGCTTCTGGGATTGTTCAATTGTTAAATCATACCCTAGTCTCATAATGTACCTCATTATGATGAAGGGTTTTCAAACCGGTGCTAAGCGCGAAAACCGCCCCTTAAACCTCTTCATCATTATACCACAACTATATCATCTTGTGCCAATAT
>DATMXY010000526.1:0-5292 GCA_035561275.1 Anaerovoracaceae bacterium
CTTTAGTATGGTATTTCCGTCTAATTCTATGGTATATTATGCGCGGAAATCCAGAAATCATAGATAATAAAGGGGTTTGTTCATGGAAGCACTGATTGAGGTCAAAAATATCCGAAAGGTTTACCGGATGGGGGAGGAAAAGGTCGTCGCCCTGGACGATGTGAGCCTTGATATTTATAGAGGAGAGGTCGTTTGCTTTCTCGGCGCTTCGGGTTCAGGAAAATCCACTTTTTTGAACATGGTGGCGGGATTGGAAAAACCGACAAGAGGGGAAATCCACATAGGAGGCATCCCGATCCACAAGCTGAACGAGGAAAACGTTACGCTTTTTCGCCAGAAGAACATCGGATTTATCTTTCAGGCCTTTCACCTGATGCCCATGCTCACCGCAGTGGAAAATGTGAGCCTCCCTTTGATCTTTCAGGGAGTGGAGAAGAAGAAAAGGGCGAAAATGGCGCGGGAAGCGTTGGCGGTGGTAGGCCTGCCAGGTTATGAAAACCGAAAGCCGACGCAGATGAGCGGAGGCCAGCAACAGCGCGTTGGGATCGCAAGGGCGCTGGTGGGCAACCCGAAGATCATCTTTGCCGACGAGCCCACGGGGAACCTGGATTCCCACACGTCCCGGGAAGTAATGGGGATCATGATGGCCAAGGTGAGGGAATACAACCGCACGCTCATTATTGTGACACATGACAAAAATGTCGCGAATTACGCGGACCGGATCGTGACGATACAGGACGGAAACATCCTGTCCATTGAAGCGAATACGGACAGCAGCGCACAAAGCCCTGCAGACGGGAACAAGGACGTAAATCTAACTACGCCCGTTCAGGAGGAATAAGTCAGAAAAAATAAGATAGTAATAAATTGATGCAAAAATATAGAGTTAAAGGGTATGAGGAAATTAATATGAACAGCAAAAGAAGGAAAGTATTACTCGTCTTTTTTACAGCTATTCTGGCAATGGGCATTCAGTCAATACCTGTCGTGAGCCCTTTTGGTACGGACAATCAGGTATATGGCGATGCGTACGTCAGATCCAGCCTGAGTGGAAGTGCTTCGGCTCAGCAGGGGGAGGAGAAAGTTGCCATTACCATTGAGGTGGAGAACAAGGACAACGCGGCTTTTACCTTTGACGGTGCCGTTTTGGAGATAGAAAAGCCGGATAATATAACCGTTTCAGGGGGAACCACCGGAACCGTCACCCTGGTCAAGGGGGAAAAGACAAACCTCATCTTTTATCTGAATGTCGGAAGGTTTGCGGACACGGGAACGCGGTGGTTGAGCCTGACATTGAGAAACGCCGGAGTTTCCGTCCATAAAAACTTATCGCTGGGCTCTGTAAGGATCTATCAGAAGCTGGGCACTCCGCAAAACGACGGGTCGGGCCAGGGTGCCGCCGCCCTGGACATTATTCATTTCATCGATCCGGAGGACGGGTTCGCTTCAGGTCAGGAGAATGTTCTTGATCTTAAGATACAAAATTACGGGAATACGGTAATAAAAAATGCGACGCTGAACCTGATCCTTCCCGACGGACTGTCTATCTATAACGCCAGCAATTCGGCAGCCCTGGGATACATATCAACGGGTAGCGTCCGCGAAGTCAGCTTTCCCATTGCTGTTGACGATGATGCGGAAACAAAAAATTATGAAGTTACCGTTAAGCTGACCGGGCTGGATTATAACAACGCGGCGGTCAATGAGGAAAAGACCTTTTACATACCGGTGAACGGATCGGGGGTCTCTGTTAAAAACGCGGAAATCACCAATATCAGCGTTCCCGACGAGGTTTTCGGGGATGAAGAATTCACCCTTTCCTTTGACGTTGTAAACCGGAACAGCGCGGGTCTGAAGGACGTCCGGATCAATGTCGACGTGCCGGAGGGGCTGCTGAACAAGACCCGCAGCACCTTTATCGAACCTTCGATCCCGGCGGGGAGCACCAAGAGCTATACAGTGGCTCTTTTTGCCGCGGACGGCGCTCAGGAAAAGGCATATACCCTCAAAATATCACTTGATTCCAGTACCTCGTCATCGGAGAACTCCAATTCGGTAAACCAGTACGCCAGCGTCTATGTGAGCGGCGTTTCCGGCGAAAAGACGCCCCAGCTCATGGTGGACAGCTACGACTACGGCGGCGCCTTTGTGGAGGCAGGGGACGCGTTTCTTCTGACAATGGGACTTTACAACACCAGCGGGAGCCATACCATTTCCAATATCAAGATTACCCTCAGTTCCGAGGACGGCGCTTTTATACCCGTTGACAGCAGCAACTCCTTTTATATCGAAAAGCTCGGGACAAAAGAGCGGACGACGCAGGCGCTGATCCTTTCCGTGAAACCCAACGCGGAGCAGAAGACTACGCCGCTGAACGTAGATATGTCCTATGAAGACGGCGCCGGAAACGCGTTTACCTCTAAGGATACCATCTCCATCCCCATAATGCAGGAAACGCGGCTCGATGTGGACGATATCATCGCGCCGCCCGGATTATACGCCGGCATGCAGGGTTATTTATCGGTGCAGTTTTATAACATGGGAAAGACCACCCTCAACAATCTTCGCATCGTTGCGGAAGGCGATTTTGACACGCCGGAGTCCACGAGCTATTTTGTAGGCAACCTGGAAAGCGGAGACAGCGATGTCTATGATTTCAGCTTTATTCCGAGACAGGGCGGAACCATGGAGGGCAAGGTCACCTTCACCTATGAAGACGCCTCAGGCGACCAGCAGGTCCTTGAACGCCCATTCTCATTCCAGATAATGGAGGAAATGCCGGCCTTCAATGAAGGCCCTCCGCCGGAGGATATGCCGGCAGAAGGCGGAATGAGCAAAACTCTCAAGATCGTTCTTGGAATCCTGGTTCTGCTCATTGGCGGCGGAATTTTCGCCTGGAGGAAAATCAGGAAAAAGAAGATGCAGCGGGAGATGGAAATCAATGAATAGCCGTGATCTGATCAGCCTGGCGTTCCGCAATCTGCTGCGGAGGAAGACCAGGACCATACTGGCCGTCATCGGCGTCGTGGTGGGAACCAGCGCCATTATCGTCATGCTCTCCATCGGTTTCGGCCTGTCCGTCAGCTTTCAGGAGCAGATCGAGCAGTACGGGAATCTGCATCTGGTGGATGTTTACGGCTCCGGCGGCGGAGGGATGATGTACTATTCTCCCGGGATGAGGGGCGGAAGCAGCGGCGCAACGGACGGGGTTCTGGACGACAGGGCCATCTCGGCCATGGAGAAAATTGAGGGTGTGGACGCCGTATCCCCAAAGGTGCAGTTCTACGTTTCCCTGGGCATCGGGAAATACATCGCCCAGACTTCGCTGATCGGAATAAGGCCGGAGGTCATGCAGAAATTCAATTATGATCTGCAGGATGGGAGACTCCTGGAGGCAGGCGACAAATTCGAAATGGTATTCGGAAACCAGGTGCCCAGCTGGTTTTACGATCCGAAAAAAACCTGGGGAAGCACCTGGGGCGCTGAGGCGGTGGTGGATGTGATCACCAGCAAGCTTATTGTGACCGCCGACGAGTCCTACGGACAAAAGCAGCGGATTCGGAATCCCGACGAGGAAAAGATCGACTATAAGATATACAAGGCCAAGGGCGTCGGAATCCTTGCCAATCCCAACGACGAATCGGCATACAACGTATATATGAGCCTGGAAGGGCTGGAGGTTATAAAAAAAGAGGCGGAAAGAGCCCGTAAGCAGACTTCTTCAAGCAACAGCGGATATGAGGCCGCCATGGTCTATGTAGGCGATATCAACGATGTACAGGCCGTAAGCGACGCCATCCGGGAGATGGGTTTCCAGACCAGCAGCCTGAACGACTGGCTTAAGGCCATGCAGGACCAGGCCAGGATGATCCAGGGAATCCTGGGCGGGATCGGGGCGATTTCCCTGCTGGTAGCCGCCCTGGGCATCACCAATACCATGATCATGTCCATTTATGAAAGGACAAAGGAGATCGGGATCATGAAGGTCATCGGGGCGAACCTCGGGGATATCAGGAGGCTTTTTCTCCTGGAAGCGGGAATGATCGGCTTCCTGGGTGGACTCCTGGGCCTGATCTTCAGCCTGATCCTTTCCCTGTTGATGAATACCGTTTTGAGCGGTATTATGTCGATGGTGCTCGGCTCCATCGGCGGGGGCGGTTCCACCGTGTCCATCATTCCCTGGTGGGTCGCGGCCGGCTCCCTTGTGTTTTCCACGACCATCGGGATCATTGCAGGTTACTCACCGGCGCGGCGGGCAATGCGTCTTTCCGCACTGGAAAGCTTGAGGAATGAATAAGTTCGCCTGCGTGTCAACATATAGTGCCGGCCAAATTAACAAATCAGCCGTCCGCGGCCACGGAGGTGTTTCGATTTGCTGCAGCAGCATGAATGGGAACAGATCAACCGAATGGTCAGTGAAATGAACCGGATCAGGGATATCACCAGATTCAGAAGAGAGTTTCTGACTCTGCTTGGCCGTCTCATTGCCTTCGACCTTGCCGATTTTTATCTGAATGATTCAAAACCGCCGAACAGGGTTAAGCTGGTGGACCCGGTGGTGGTGAGCAGGTTTTCCCGGAAATTCAACGAGAGATTCATGCTGGAGTACGACCGTTACTACGGACAGGTCGATTATGTCAGGTGGGTGTTTTCCAGCCACGAATCGGTCGTTTACAGGGAATCGGACCTGATCAACGCGGAGCTCCGGACCAAGAGCGCATTTTATCTGGACTATCTGAAACCTGCCGGTTTCATCAACGTGGCAGGCGTCAGTATCGCAGACCAGGGCGCATGCATTGGGGCCGTCACTCTCTACCGCACGGACCGGTACGGCGATTTCACGGACAAGGATCTTTACGTATTGGAGCAGATGCTGCCCCATCTTCAAAACAAGCTGGCCTCGGAAACGGAAGCGGTGCAGCACAGCATAAAGCAGAATAAGAACGGCTCCTATTTTCTGGCCCATGAATTCAACCTTTCCAAAAGAGAAATCGAGATACTCAGACTGCTGTGCGACGGCAAAAACAACAACGAGATCAGCAGACAGCTTTCCATCAGCGTGAATACGGTGAAAAAGCACATCAGCAATATTTTTTACAAGCTGAATGTGGACAGCCGCACCCAGCTGATCCATTTTATCGTCAAGAACGACAAGGAGATCCTGGAGGCGGATTGAACACTCCCGCCGCCTGTAGAGGCGGGAGTCTTCTTGCTGGTTATGATAAAAATTATGCTTCGGTTCGGATATTTATATCGCTTCAAAATACTACTGCTTTAGTAGTATTTTTTGCT
>DATMXY010000527.1:0-2105 GCA_035561275.1 Anaerovoracaceae bacterium
AAAATGAAAGGTGATCCTAAACTTATAGAAACTTTGAATTCGTTGCTTTCCGATGAACTTACCGCGATCAACCAGTACATAGTCCACTCTGAGATGTGCGCGAACTGGGGTTACAACAAATTGCACAACGCCTTTGAGAAACGGGCAATCGACGAAATGAAGCACGCCGAAAAGCTTATCGCAAGGATGCTCTTTCTGGAAGGCATTCCCGTTGTCGATACGCTGAAAGATATTCATATCGGCGCTGAAATTCCGAACCAGATCGAAAATGACCGCCTGGCGGAAGTAGGTGCGATCAAAGCCTACAACGACGCCATAAAGCTGGCGGGTGAGGTGGGTGATTTCGCAACACGCGAGATACTGGAACATATTCTGAACGATGAAGACCGCCATATGGATGAGATCGAAGAGCTTCAGGATCAAATTTCCCATATGACCCTTCCGATCTTTTTGACGACCAAGATCAACTGAGCAAGTCGGGGAACCCATTTGCCCTGCTTGAAAATAATTAAGATCTGTGGGCTTTGCCGCGCTTTATCTTCCGATATAAGCGCGGTTTTTATCTTGAAAATGGGAGGATGTCCTATGAAAAAAATCATTATTGTCGGCGCCGGGATCTCCGGACTGACGGCGGGAATTTATGCCCTTCAGAGCGGATTTGATGTTACGATTTACGAAAGCCACACCATTCCGGGCGGCGCGTCCACAAGCTGGCGAAGAAAGGGTTATCTGTTTGAAGGCGGTATGCACTGGCTGACAGGCTCTTCGCCAAATACCCCGCTTAACAGGCTTTGGCGTGAAGTAGGCGCTTTGGACGATAGCGTTGACGTATATAACCGCGATCCTTTCTTTACCTTTGAATATAATGGCCATACGGCAAGCCTTTATCGGGACGTTGAAAAACTGTGCCGGCATTTTCTGGAAATCTCGCCGGAAGATGAAAAGGAAATCGTAAGATTGTGCCGGGATGTGAAGAAATTCGAAAAAATGAGTATGCCTGTTACTGATATAAAAGGCGTGAAAGCCAAATTTAAGTCGCCGATGTCCCTGAAAGCGCTGGCAGGCATGCTTCCCGCTCTGTCCCGCCTTCCTTATTACGCAAAACATACGTCGAAAGAAGTTTCAGAGCGGTTTAAAAATCCGCTTCTGCAGCTTCTGCTCCAGAATATAGGCGGCTCCGGTTACAGTGCCGTTGCAATGATCTTTACCATTGCAACGCTTACCTCCGGCGACGGCGGCTATCCCGAAGGCGGTTCGCTGGGCATGGCAAACCGTATGGCAAAGCGCTTTCAATCACTGGGCGGCACGATCCGGTACGGAGAGCCGGTGAGCAAAGTGGCTGTTCAAAACGGCGCCGCCTGCGGAATCGTTGTAAACGGCGAACAAATCTGGGCCGACGCGGTGATCGTAACCCAGGACACGCTGGCAGCTATAGACGGCTTGTTTGATCCGGCGATCCATGAACCATGGGCGGAAAAAATGCGAAAAACTACGAAACCTATGCTCAATACTTTTATTGGCGTGGGCGTAGAGGCAGATTTGTCCGATATACCGGAAAGCCTGATCTTTACTGCCGATAAGCCGCTCCTGTGCGGCGGAATTCCTGAAACCGTCATAGGGGTCAACAATTATGCGGGCTATGAAGGATATGCGCCGGAAGGCTGCACGGCCATAACCTCCATCATCCAGGGGGACAGCTATGAATACTGGAAGGCCTGCAAGGTAAACGGAACTTATGGTCCCGAAAAGCAAAAACTTGCGGAAGCGTTTATTGAAATACTGGCGGAAAAAATTCCGCAGACTTCCGGGAAGATTGCCGTTTGGGATGTGGCGACGCCGCTGACCTATGAACGGTACCTGAATTCCTACAAAGGCTCCTGGATGACGATCATGGGCAAGGGATCGAAGCAGGAGGACTATCCTTACAAGCCCGAAACCATAAAAAATGTGTATTTTGCCGGTCAGCGTATCATGCCTCCCGGTGGGCTGCCGGTGGCGGTGGCGACGGGACGTACAGCGGTCCAATATTTATGCAGGGATACAAATACGGTGTTCCAGGGGAAATATTTGATGCAGCAAAATTCCGTTTTTGGTATATACTAAAT
>DATMXY010000528.1:0-18851 GCA_035561275.1 Anaerovoracaceae bacterium
GTATAATATTGTCAGGTAAAATCATAGGGACAGGAGATGGGAATATGGGCGTAAAAGTGACCGATCTGGTGGAGGAATTTGATTTAAAGATTATCAGCGAGGGACCCGGGAATACGGAAATAAACCTGATAGAAACCAACCGGAGCGGACTGCAGCTTTCCGGTTTTTATGACTATTTCGAAGAGAAAAGGATCCAGATCATAGGCAACGCGGAAAACGCATATCTGCAGAGCCTTTCCGCAGACGAGCGGAACCGTTCCCTGGAAGTGCTGATCTCCAGGAGCATCCCGTGCATCATCATTACAAACGGCCTTGCCGTATCGGACAAGATCGGGGAGTTGGGCAGGAGGGGCAATAAATGGATCCTGTCGACGCCAAGCACTACTTCAAGGTTTCTGGTTGACGTGACACTGTATCTGCAAAGCGAGCTGGCCGAACGGATCAACCAGCACGGCGACCTGGTGGACGTGTACGGCGTGGGCGTCCTGATCACAGGGGAAAGCGGCATGGGCAAAAGCGAGACGGCCCTGGACCTGATCCGTAACGGGCACCTGCTTATCGCCGATGACGCGGTGATCATAAAAAAAATAGGACAGGACGTCCTGATGGGGGTCAGCAGCGAGCTTACGAAAAACCTCATGGAAATCCGGGGGATCGGCATCATCAATATCAATTCCCTTTTCGGCAAGCGGGCTATCCGCCAGCAGAAAAACGTCGAACTCGTGATCAATCTGGAAAAATGGAATGAGGAAGCTTACTACGACAGGGTCGGGGAAGAGTTTGAAAAGACTGCTATTCTGGGTGTTGAGCTTCCGTTTATCCGGGTGCCTGTGAAACCGGGCAGGAATATTGCCGCCATCGTGGAGATCGCGGCGCTCAACTACAGACAGAACCTCATGGGCTACAACGCCGCCCGGGAACTGAGCAACGCAATCAAGAAACTGAGCCTCTGAACTGAGGTGCGGTCTTTAAAATATCCGAATAAAAGGGTTTTCGGAAATTGGTCTAATATTATGTACAGTTTTTCAACTTTTGGACGGAATTAGACGTAAATAGGTGGCAAAACCTCCGGTTTTGCTTTTTTTCCTTATAAACAACGCCGTTTTAGGCCGAATTTCTGTCCCTTACTTGAAAAACTGTACAGTATTTTTTATAATTCAAGGAGATAATCCAGGCCGAGCTTTACAATCTCGCCCTTCAGGTAAGCTTCAACTTCCCCGGCGCCTGTAAGGCTCAGGGCGTGCTCCGCCACCTGTTTCGCATAGCCCGTGTCCACCGAGGTGACGATCTTTTTCACCTTGAGGATGGAGCTGGGGCTCATGCTCAGCTCACGGAAGCCCAGCCCCACCAACAGCAGCGTTGCCAGCGGGTTTCCCGCCAGCTCTCCGCACATGCCGGTGAACAGGCCGTCCCTGCTTTCGGAAGCTTCCACTACTTTTTTGAACAGCCGCAGGAGCGCCGGATGGAAGCTCTTGTACAGGGAGCTCACTTTCGTGTTTCCGCGATCCACGGCAAGGGTATACTGGGTAAGGTCGTTGGTACCGATGCTGAAGAAATCGACATTGTCGACGAACAGGTCCGCGGCGACGGCGGCCGACGGGATTTCCACCATGATACCCACCTTGACGTCAGGGGCATAGTCCTGTCCTTTCTGACGCAGCTCCGCCTTTGCCTCTTCAATAACTTCCTTCGCCCTGACGACTTCATCCACGCTGGCGATCATGGGGAACATGATCAGAGCGTTTCCGTATATGCTCGCCCTGAGAATCGCCCGCAGCTGGGTTTTAAAAAGCTCTGTGTCGTCCAGACAGATGCGGATGGCGCGGTATCCCAGAAACGGATTTTCTTCCTTTTCCATGTTAAAATAGGGGATCTCCTTATCCCCGCCCACATCCAGCGTACGAATGATTACAGGCTTCCCGCCCAGATCCTGCAGCACTTTCCGGTAGGCCGTAAACTGTTCTTCCTCGTTGGGCGCATCACACCTGTCCATATACAGGAATTCCGTCCGGAACAGCCCGATTCCGTCCGCTCCGTATTCCAGAACCTTTCCGGTATCGGCGGGCCCGCCTATGTTGGCCGCAAGCTCGACGCGGCGCCCGTCTTTCGTCCGGCTTTCCACATCCTTGATCAGGCTCAGTTCCCTCTTTATCTTAGCTGTTTTTTCTATTTTCTTATATGCTTCCGTAATCTTCGTTTCGTCGGGGCTGATTTCCACATCGCCCCTGCCCCCGTCCAGAATGAGGGTGTCCCCGTCCTTTATGTCAGAAAGTATCCCTGACGCGCCAAGGATCGCGGGGATTTCCAGGTTCCTTGCCAGGATCGCCGTATGGGCGGTCGCTCCGCCGACTTCGGCCAGGATCCCCTTCACATGTTCCCGGTCTATGGTGGCCATCAGGGACGGCGTGATGTCATGGGCAGCCAGGATGACATTTTCCTTCAGGCTGGAAACGTCTTTGATTTCGATCCCCAGCACATTGTAAAGCAGCCGCTTTCCGATGTCCCGGATATCGGCGGCTCGTTCCCTGAGGTAGGCGTCGTCTATGGTTTCAAATACGGCAGCCTGTTCTTCCACCGTCTTCACGACGGCATGCGCGGCTGTCAGGCGCCCGTCCCTTATGGCGCCTTCCATATCCTCCCGGAAAACGGGGTCCTCCAGGATCATCTGGTGGGCCTGGAAGATTTCCGCTTCTTCCTTCCCGGTTGACTGCAGCGCCTTCTGGTATATGGCTTCCATCTGCTCGATGGATTTGTCCAATGCACTGTTAAGTTTTCCCAGTTCCCGGTCCACCTGGCCAGGCTGGATACTTCCAAGGTCAGCCGGTATTTCCGGCTCTTTCAGAATGTATACCTTCTCAACCGCAAGCCCAGGCGAACAGGCTACTCCTTTTTTCATCTTACTCCACCCTATTCTTCAAATTTATCGATCACATCGGCCAGCGTTTCTATGGCCTGCTGCTCATCTTCCCCTTCTGCAGACAATATGATGGTGCTGCCCGCCGCGATCCCTGCGGACAGGACATGAACGATGCTCTTGGCATTAATTTTCTTATCTCTGAATTCTATTGATATAGCGGAACTGAATTTTCCCGCCGTCTTTACAAACTCGGATGCGGGCCTTGCGTGCAGCCCCGTCTTGTTTTTGACCGTGATCTCTTTGCTCAGCATATTGCTCTCTCCTTTTATTTAAAAATCAGAAGCTTTAATCCGCTTTGGGTTTATGGATGCTTTTTTTCAGGCTGTCCGCCACCGCTTCCATGAACGCCTCCGAGAAGGTCGGATGGCCGTGGATGATCTCGGAAACCTCATGAGCCGTAATCTCCGTGCTCATCAGCGCCGCCGCCTCGTTAACCGTCTCGGCGGCCGCAGGCCCTACGATATGGACTCCCAGGATCTCACCGTACTTCTTATCGATGATGACCTTCACAAAGCCGGACTTTTCACCGGAGGCCAGCGCTCTGCCGTTGGCGCCGAACAGGTACCTGCCAACGGAAATCTCATATTTCGCGGCCGCGGCCTCTTCGGTAAGCCCTACGCTTCCCACTTCAGGCATCGTATAAACGCAGCTGGGCGTGTAAGCAAGGTTTGCTTTTTCGTTCCTGCCCATGGCGTTTGCCGCCGCGACTTCTCCCATTTTAAACGCGGCATGGGCCAGCATCAGCCTGCCGGTAATGTCGCCCGCCGCATAAATGCCTTCCACGCTGGTTTCCATCCTGTCGTTTACCTTGATCTTGCCCCGTTCCAACGCAAATTCAATGTCTCCGAGGGCTTCAAGGTCAGCCACTCTTCCCACGGACAGCAGCGCTTTATCGGCCTGCAGTTCTCCTTTATCCGTAATGATCTTTAATTTTCCGCCCGTTTCTTCGATTTTTTCAAGTTTGGCGGAGGTCATCACCCGGAAGCCTTTCTCTTTTGCGTATTTTTCCATTTCGGCGGAGATTTCCTTATCCATAAACGGGACCAGCCTGGATTCCATCTCTATAATCGTTACCTTGCTGCCGTACGCGCCGAAGACCGTCGCCATCTCTATCCCGATGACGCCGCCGCCGATAACGGCCAGTTCCGCCGGTACCTCTTTCAGGTCCAGGATCTCGTCGCTGGTCAGGACCAGGCTGCTTTCCATGCCCGGGATGTTCAGCCTGGAGGGCTTTGAACCTCCCGCCAGAACGATCTTTTTCGCCGCGATCAGTTCTTTTCCGTCAACGCTTACTTTTTTATCTTTTGTGATCCTCCCGACGCCTTTGTATGTCCTGACGCCGTAACTCTTCAGCAGACCTGACACGCCGCCGGTCAGGGTTTTTACGACGCCGTTTTTTACCGAGATGATCTTTTCCATGTCGAGCTTGAAATCCGTTGAGCCAAGCAAGATCCCCCTCTGATCCGCGCGGCGTATGGTGTCGATGACCTCGGCGTTCTTCAGGTAAGTCTTCGTCGGAATGCAGCCGCGGTTCAGGCATGTCCCGCCTACGATATCCTTCTCCACCAGGGCGACTTTCCCGCCCAACTGGGCCGCTTTGATCGCCGCCACATAGCCGGCCGGGCCGCCGCCGATGACGGCGACGTCGAACAGGTCGGAATCGGGGGCAGAAGTATGCGCGGCAGGCGGTTGGACTGCCGGTGCGGCCTGTCCGCTCTGCGGCTCGGCCTTGCCTTCGGCGGCAGCTTCCGCCAGAATGGCTGCGCCTGCGTGAGGCTGGACAGCGGGCGCGCTCTGGGGCGCAGGAGTTGTCGGTTGTGCGGTCGCTGCACCCTGGGGAGCCGATTCTCCCGCGGCTCCGATATATCCGATGACCTGGGTGACAGGTACCACTTCTCCTTCCTGCTTCAGGATACGGATCAGCGTGCCTGAGACCTGGGCTTCGATCTCCATATTGACCTTATCGGTCAGGATCTCCAGCAAAGGTTCCCCTTGCTGCACTGAATCGCCTTCCGCTTTCAGCCATTTGACGACGGTGCCTTCCTCCATCGCCATTCCGGCCTTCGGCATTATGATTGCTGTAGCCATGTTTCCCTTCCCCTCTCCTTTATATAAAAAGTTCGATTGGATGTTCCAAAAGCCTCTTGACCTCAGTTACAAACTGGGCCGCAAGCAGACCGTCGACAATGCGGTGGTCCACGGTCAGGGTGATGTTCATCATCGGCTTGATTGCGATGGTCTTGTTTCCGTTTGCGTCCTTTACCACTACCGGCTCGTCGCTGGCTGCGCTCACCGCCAGAATGCCCGCCTCGGGCGGATTGATGATGGCTGTAAAGTTCACGATGCCGAACATGCCGAGATTGGAGACCGTAAAGGTCCCGCCCGTGTATTCATCCGGCGTCAGTTTTCCGTTTCTGGCTTTTTCTGCCAGGGCGCCCGCCTCTTTCGATATCTCAACGACGCTCATCCGGTCGGCGTTCTTTACCACCGGCACAATGAGCCCGTTTGGCGCCGCCACCGCGAGCCCTATATTCACATTGGCATACTTTAGTATTTTATCACCGATCAGCGATGAATTCAACTCTGGATATTTCTGAAGCGCAATTACCGCAGCCTTTAAGACATAGTCGTTGACAGAGGTCTTCTTCTCCTGCGCCTCGTTGACCTGGCTTCTCAGCGCAAGCAGCTTTTCCGCGTCTACCCTCTGGGTGAAGTATACGTGGGGCGCGGTGAACTTGCTCTCCACCATCTTGTCCCCGATGACCTTCCTGACGCCTTTGTACGGGATTTCCTCCGCGATCTCTTTCCCGTCGGCCGTGATCCCGATGGACGCAGGACGTCCTGCAGCGGGAACCGCTGCCGCTGTCGCTGCAGGGACGCCGCCTGCCAACGCACCGGCTGCCGCCGGCGCCTGGCCTCCCTGACTGAGTATGGAGGCCACGTCCTGCATCACGACCTTGCCGCCGTAGCCGCTGCCCGTGATGGTGGACGGGTCGATGCCATTTGCCTCCGCCGCCCTTCTGGCAAGGGGACTGATAACGACACCTTTATAAGCAAGGATGTCTTCCGCCTTGATCTCGCCATGACTGCCTGTCGCCTTTACCTTGGAAAGATCGATGTGTTTTTCCTTAGCAAGCCTCCGTGCCGAGGGGGTCGCTGCGATCTTGCCCATAAAACCCTGAACGGCCGGAGCGTCCACCGTGGAAGCTGCCGGAGCCGCAATTGGGATATTAGCCACGGCTGCCGAAGCTGCCCCGGGAACCGCTGCGGCAACTGGCGCATCTCCAGGACCGCCTTCCAAAGCCCTTGCCACGCCGGTCATCTCCACCGCGGCCGGCCCTGTGTTTTCTTCCGGGATTTCCCCCGGTTCTCCGATATATCCGATGACCTGGATCACGGGCACGACCTCGCCTTCCCTTGAGAGGATCTTGAGCAGGGTGCCCGAAACCTGGGCCTCTATTTCCATGTTTACTTTATCGGTCAGTATTTCAAGCAGGGGCTCGCCCTGCTCCACTTTCTCCCCCTCAGCCACGAGCCATTTTACGATGGTACCTTCCTCCATCGCCATTCCGGCCTTGGGCATGATGATTGACGTCGCCATAATTTCCCTCCTTATCTGACGAGAGCGTAAACGGCTTCTCTGATCTTCTCCTCTGTAGGGACTGCGTTTCTCTCGAGCTCGGGGTTGTACGGGATGGGGATGTCAAGCCCTCCCAGCCGCTTGATAGGCGCGTCGAGATAGAAGAACGCCTCGCTGTCGGCGATCGTTGCGGCGATCTCCCCGCCGAACCCGCCTGTCTGGACGGCTTCATGGACGATGAGCACTTTCCCCGTCTTTTTCGCAGATTGAATCAGGGTATCCGTATCAAGGGGCCGCAGGGTCCTGGGATCCACTACTTCGATGTCGAACCCTTCCTTCGCCAGGTCCTCCGCAACCTTCAGGCAGGTTGGCACCATTCTTCCGTAGGTGATAACGGTCAGGTCCTTCCCTTCTCTTTTTACGTCTGCTTTGCCAAGTTCGATGATATAATCCCCGTCGGGAACTTCTCCCTTCTTTCTGTAGAGCAGCTTCTGCTCGATGAAGACCACGGGGTTGTCGTCCCGGATAGCCGCCTTCAAAAGCCCCTTGGCGTCGTATGGCGTTGACGGGATGACGACCTTCAGCCCCGGGACATGGCAGAACCACGCCTCAAGGCTTTGGGAATGCTGGGCCGCCGCTCCGGTGCCGGAGCCTCCGGCCGTCCGCACCACCATGGGCACCTTGGCCTTCCCGCCGAACATGTATCTCATCTTGGCCGCCTGGTTTACAAGCTGGTCCATGGATATGGTCATGAAATCGCTGAACATGATCTCCGCAATAGGCCGCATGCCGGTGACCGCGGCTCCCGCCGCGGCGCCCACGATGGCCGCTTCGGAAATGGGCGTGTCCCTGACCCGCTCTTCCCCGAATTCCTGGAACATTCCTACCGATACGCCGAAGGCGCCTCCGTAAAGACCTACGTCCTCGCCCATGAGGAAGACGTTCTCATCCCTTCGCATTTCTTCCGACATGGCGTCTTTTATCGCCTGTGCATATGTTATTTCACTCATTGTTTCTCCCTCCTTTGCGGTTTATGCATATACGTCTTCCAGGATGATGTCAAGCGGCGGGAACGGACTGTTCTGGGCAAATTCCACTGCCTTTTCGATGTCCTCCTTCGCCTGCTTCTCCATGGCGTCAAGTTCTGCCGCAGAAAAGATTTTATTATCTTCAAGATAATTTCTATGCTGTTTAATGGGGTCCTTTTCCTTCCAGGAGTTGATTTCCTCCTTGGTCCTGTATACGTTGGCGTCGCTCTTGGAATGCCCAAGCCACCGGTAGGTCTTGGACTCGATGAGGATCGGCCCGTTCTTCTTGACGTATTCCTTGGCCTTTTTCACTGCTTCATGAACTTCGACGACGTTGTTTCCGTCGATGATCTGTCCCTTGATGCCGTAGGCTGCGGCCCGTTCGGCCACGTTTTTGATATTCATGGATTTGCTTGTGGGCACCGACATCCCATACAGATTGTTCTCGCAGAGGAAGATCACCGGCAGCTTCCACACCGACGCCAGGTTGATGGCCTCATGAAAGCTCCCTTCGTTGGCTGCGCCGTCTCCGAAGAAGCACAGCACCACGTTGTCCTTTTTCTTCATTCTGAGGGTCAGGGCCGCGCCCACGGAGATACAGTGGCCGCCGCCCACGACGCCGTTGGCCCCCAGGTTGCCTACCTCCAGGTCCGCGATGTGCATGGACCCGCCCTTGCCCTTGCAGTAGCCCGTTACTTTTCCCAAAAGCTCCGCCATCATCTTGTTCAGGTCGATGCCCTTTCCGATGACCTGCCCGTGGCCCCGGTGGGTACTGGTGATCAGGTCCTCCTTCTCCAGCGCGCAGCAGGCGCCCACCGCCGAGGCCTCTTCCCCCACATAAAGGTGCGTGGTCCCGTGGACCATCCCCATAGAGAAGAAGTATGCCACTTTCTCTTCAAAAAGACGCGTGTGAAGCATCTTCATATACATTTCCTTATGTTTTGCTTTACTTATTGCCATCTAGTTCACCTCCATTTTCAGCTGACAATATATCTTGATATCATGCCGCGCCGTGACGGGATGCGTTTCCGTAGAAACCGTGAAACCACACACCCGGCAGGCGCATCGTTTATTTTTTTCGGCACGTAAAGGATTGCTGTTCCAGTTCGCGGATCCGTTCGACCTTCGGAAGGGAACCTTTCCCCTCGAACTCGGAATTCACCCACGCGTCGATGATTTTCTTCGCCAGTTCAGGTCCGACGACCCGGGCGCCCAGCGTGATGATCTGAGCATTGTTGCTCTTGCGCAGGCGCTCCGCCGAATAGACGTCATGGCAGACGCCCGCATACACGCCTTCCACCTTGTTTGCGACAATTGCCATACCAAGGCCGGTACCGCAAAGAAGGATGCCTCTGTCAAATACTCCGGTCCTGACCTTATCCGCCAGATTGAAGCCGATGTCGGGATACATCGCGGGGCCCCGCCCCTGCCCGGAATAGTCCAAATCCGTTATATCGTAACCTTTCCCGGCCAGAAAGTCGTAAATCACTTTTTTCAGTCCTGACGCGGCGTCGTCGCAGTCAATGGCTATTTTCTGTTTTTTTTCCTCCATTGGAGACACTCCTTCCTACTTCTTTCCTTTCACAGGAGCCGCTGCGGCCTTTTTCTTCATTTTCCCCCGGTTGTACCGCTCGTATTGCGGGTCGTAAGGGATCATCTTATCCAGGAGCTCGCTGCAGCCCTCCAGGGAATCCGTATCGAGCCAGTATCTTCCGGCCAGCAGCCGGTCCTTCCCGATGCGGACCAACACTTTATCGCTCATGATAAACCGCCGTATCCTCAGGTTCCGGATCTCGGACCACTTGTATGCATGTTTCTGGAAAAAACCGTAGAACGTCAGCGTTTCTCCGTCGTCGGTGATAAGCCTTGGCTGGCTCATTGCAATGAGGGAACTGATCAGCAGGAGCGGCACTACGGTGAGAACGATTTGCTGCAGCAGGCCGCTCTCTCCCTGGACGCGGCCATAGACCGCCCAGACCAGCAGACAGACCATCATGATGTTGGGACCTAATACCGATACGAGGTAATATCCGATACGGTATCTGTATTCCTTCATATTATCCTCCTTTACGGACCAGCTCCAGCAGCTGCTGTCCGTCTTGTACCTGTTCCATGTCGCGTTCAAACCCTTCCGATGTGATCATCCGGTAAAGCTGCTGTATCATCTGATGCCCGTCTTCCGGCAGCGCCAGCAGAAAGATATACCGGACCGGATGTTCGCCCCACGGGACCGCTTCCCGCAGTTTCGCAAAGGCGATGGCCGGTTTTTTCACATAGCGGGGGTCTGCATGGGGGATCGCCGACTGATGGCCGATACAGGTTGCCGCAGCCATTTCCCGGGCCAATACATTCTCCGTAAAATCGGCTGTCGCCATACCCTTCGCAATCATCATCCCGCAGAGTTTTTCAATGATTTCTTCCTTTGTGCCGGCCCCGGCCTCAAAGACCGCCAGTTCCGGCGAAAACATATGAGCCAGATCGGTATCCTGCTTTTCTTCCGGAGCCGCGAGGTCCCGGTATTCCGAGGTCATGCTGTATTCGATCAGCTGCCGCAGCTGGTGGATCCCGGATCCCTTCAGGATATTTTCAATGAAAATGAAAGGCAGATCCGGAATGTTCGGGTTGATGGTACCTACCACCGCTATGACGTCTTTGGATTTTCTTATGCTGGCAATGATCTCCTTCGTATCGCCGATCATGGCGCCGATGGGTATGACCTCCGCCTGTTCGTTGAGGCCGGGCAGCAGGTTCTCGATCAGTTCCTTTACTTTCAGTGCGGAACCCTCTCCGGTTATGCAGACCGTCAGGATCGCCCTGGGCCTTTTTGTATTTTCAGGGTAGTCCTTTTGTGCAAGCCGGGTGATAAATTTGGGATTTTCCTCCAAAACGCTGGCAAGCTGGTCGATATCCATTCCCGGCAGGATCGCTCTGCGGACGGCGTCGATGACGAGCACCGTATCGGTTCTTGCGATGACCCGCGTGATGATCCCCGTTTTCTGCGTGACGATCTCCCCAAAGGTTACAAGGGAACCCATGTCCACAAGCAGGAGAACGCCTTTGCCCTCGTCGGCGCCGGTCGCCGCGTCGATGACCCGGTCCAGCGCATTTTCCGGGCTTTCGTCCAGAGACATCTCGACGCTTCTGGCATGGGTCACGCCCAGAAGGCGGTTTGCGACCTCACTCATCCCGCTGGCCACATGGCCGTGGGAAATGACGACGATGCCGATCCGGCCTTCATCCTCCGCTTCGGTCTGATCGGAGAGGGCCAGGATGCACATGGCGATGAAGCCCGCCTCCCCTTCCGGGAATTTGATATTCATGGTGGCTTCCGCCAGGCTTACCATCAGGGCTGCCGTCTCAAACTCCTCACGATGTTCTTCCTTGATCTGCGCAGTCCTGGGATTCAGGATCGCTTTGCCCTCTTTCAGCCGGTCTATGGTGGTCTTCAGGTGGTTCGCCAGGCTGTAGAACAGGGTATCGCTGTTAACATTGAGCCTGTTCTCTGCCAGTTTCAGCATTTTTTCCACAAGATCGATGATCTCGCTTCCTACGATATTTGCAAGGTCGCTTTTCAAAAGCGTCCGGGAGTTCTTGTTGATGTTTTGGATCATCTTTTTAAACCGGTTGTCCAACTCAACGCCGATGTAAGAATTGATGATCTCGTCGGTCATCCCCTGCTTCTGCAGCTGGAGATATCGGTTTTCGATATAAGGGTAGATCTCTGAAGGCAGTGAATACAGGTCTTCTTTATACAGCGGCTTTCCGATGGGGCTGCCCGGCAGGATCTCAAGGCTGCCCCGGGTCAGGCTCTCCACCTCGCCACGGTTTGAAATTTTCAGCAGGCCTTTCCGCGTATGCTGAGGCAGATCGTCCACCGTGATTTTGATCCGTTCCGACTGACCGATCATATGGTCCAGAAAGCCCCTTGCGCAGGACACCTGGATATCGCTCCACAACTGGCCGATATTCCCCGGGCAGTCGTACAGCAGCAGCGCGCGCACCACCTCCGACGTTACCTCAATGAGCGTGTTCGTCCTGGTGGCTTCTTTGGAAAAAAAGCCGACGATCAGGTCGAAGCGCTCAGGCAGCGACCTGGCATACAGGGACGGGAGCTCGATGATCATGGGGATACGCCTGCGGAAGGTCAGCAGCAGAGTAGAGTCGGGATTTTCTGTAGTCGCCATCAGGATCAGCACGATGGCTTTCCGGTTGCCGGTGGTTTCACCCAGCCGCCGGAAAACGCCTTTATCGATGAGATAAAAAAGCTGCTCCTGGCCTTCCGGCCCAAGCCGGTGCACTTCGTCAAGAAACAGGACCCCTCCGTTGGCTCTCTCAACAAGGCCTTCCTTATCCTTATCCGCTCCCGTAAAGGCCCCTTTGACATAGCCAAACAGCTGCGCCATCAGCAGCTGGTGGTTGTTGGCGTAATCCGCACAATTAAAGGCGACAAAAGGCGCCTTTTCGGAGATGGTTCCCGATTGTTTCGCAAAATTGTACATGGTTTCGGCAAGATCGCTCTTTCCGACTCCGGGCTCTCCGTAAATCATGGTGTGCAGGCCTTTAGGAGGATAGAGCATCGCGGCCTTCGCCTGCATAATGGCCGATTTCAGGCTTTCGCCCCGGCCGATGATATGATAGAACGGATCTTCCGGCGTGATGGATCCGGTCTTTCCTTCTTTTCCGGGCTTTCCCTCGACCCCCTGCTGTGCCAGCAGCTCTTCCGAATACTGGCGTACCAGGAATCTTGAAACATCGTATCCGTTGCTTTTGACCGCATCCGTAAGCGCGAGCTCCGTCATGCCCGGATTTTCTTTCATAAGTTCGTCCAGGTACCGCATCAGATGCGGTTTCCTTCTCTCGCGGGAATCGGGAATGTTGTTCCTCTTTCTCAGAGTCGTGACCTGCTCTCTCTTCATGCCAAGTTTCCCGGCGATCTGATCATCCGTGAGGGGGTTTTTTCTGTCTTCATTATTGATACAATTTCTGATTTTATCGATCATTTCATCACCTACCCGGATTTCTGTGTTCTGCCTCAGTCAAACGATTCCCACGGAATCCGCATCAACGCATCATGACAGACGGCGTTGATGATCGCGACCGTCAGCGGGTACTCCCCGGCCGATAAGGTCCCACCCCGGAACAGGCGCTCCAGAAGCGGCCCGATTGCCAGCGCCAGCTCGGCGCCCTCCACAGTGTCTGCCGCCATTTTCTCGCGCTTGGCCTGGCTATAAGTCATGCCGGTTCCCAGGTACCGTCCCATACGGCTGTTTCGGCCGGCCTGACAGGTAACATAAAGGTCGCCGACCCCTGCAAGCCCGTAAACGTTTTTCAGATCGCCCTTCATCCATTCCACCAGCTTTGCCATCTCCTTCACGGATTGGGCAAAGAGGCCGGCGGAAAGATTGTGCATCTGCGCTTTGTTCGCAGGCGCTTCCGTAGCTTCAAGCAGTCCCGACGGATAACCCACCGCCAGCGCATAGAAATTTTTCATGGCGGCGCAGATTTCAAGCCCTGTCAGGTCTGTCGTGTAGTTGATATGGTAATAGGCCGCTCGAAACAGGGAATCCAGCCAATGGAATTTATCGCTGTCCGACCAGGCGAAGGTTACCCGCGTATCCCGGCGCGCGGCCAGCTCTCCCGCAATGCAGGGGCCGCCGACTGCTCCGACGGTGAACCGTCCCGCTCCGAATGCTTCCAGTCCGTCAGAAACGAACCGGGGCAGGATCATCAGCCTGTCTCCCGCAACGGCGAGCCCTTTCGTCAGCATGATGACCGGAACAGGTTTTGTCAGAAGGGGACCCAGCGCCTTTACCGCCCAGTCCACGCCCGCCGAGCTGACTCCCAGCACGATCAGGTCGATCTGCCCTTCCAGCGCAAGGCCCAATTCCTCATGAAAATAAAAGTTGACCTTATCCGGAAGTTCCATATTCAGCTTCGGATGGATCCGGCTCGTTTTCAGTGCGCGGACGATCTCCGTGTCCAGATGGGTGCCGGTGAGCCTTACTTCATGGCCCAGGTCCGCGGGCGGAAAACTGAAAGCGCTGCCCATAACACCCGCCCCAAGAATCAATATCTTTGCCATTTTTTTATCCCAATTTTGATATGATTTCATCGACGGTCTGTTCCATCCCCATCTTGGTGATGAAGGCCATGCCGCTGACGATAGGTATTTTCGTGTCAAATTTATTCGGCCCGATGATCACGATGACGTCAGGGTTGACATTCTCCAGCTTCACATCGTAAATGTTCTCCGCCACAACCTCCACGTCGGCGCCCTTTTCGGCCGCGATTCTCTTTATTGTATCTACCGCAAATCTCATTTTATTAGCGGATGTGCCGGAAGCAACCAAAACTTTTTTCGCCATAAATGCTCTCCTCCTTTTATGTGCGGGCGCCGTCAATCAGCAGCGTCTGGCCGCTGATATAGCTCCCCTCTTCCGAAGCCAGAAACACCGCCGCATAGGCGATATCCTCCGGCGTGCCGATTCTCTTCAGCGGGATCTGACCCACCAGCGCTTCCCTTGACGGGGTGCCGGGCGGATACAAAATGTCAAGGATATCCGTAACGATGGTCCTCGGCGCGATGCTGTTGACATTGATCCCGTAAGGCCCAAGCTCCTTGGCCAGCGCCCTGGTCATGCCGATCTGGCCTGCTTTCGTTGCGGAGTAGTGCGCTCCGCCGCCGCTTCCTGTGTAGGCGGAAGCCGAGGAAATGATGATGATCCTGCCGCTTCCGGCTTCCATCATCGGATCTGCCAGCCCTTTGACCGTATTGAAGGTCCCCGTCAGGTTGATCCTGACCGTCTTCTCAAACTCTTCCGGCGTCAGGTCGGCAAATTCCCGGCGGGAAGTGATCCCCGCGTTGCAGACGATGATGTCAAGCCTGCCGAAGGCAGCCAGTACGGCTTCCTTTGCCTTTTCCACAGCAGCCGGATTGCTGATATCGAGAGGGATAAAGACTGCTTCGCCTCCGTTGCCGCGTATTTCCCGGCAGGCTTCCTCGCCTGCTTCGGCAATGACGTCGCTTACCACGACCGTCGCTCCCGACAAAGCCATTCGCAGGGCGATCTCCCTGCCGATCCCTTTTCCGGATCCCGTGATCAGAGCGACTTTTCCATGCAAATCAAAGCAATTCATTCAGTCCCTCCTCTCTGGGCCGGGATCCCGTCCAATTTGAAAATTTCTCCGCTGATCCTGTCCGCGAGCGCGGAAGCCAGGAATACGGCGAAATTTCCGACTGCATCCTGATCTTTAAGCAAATCCGCAGAAGGCGCGATGGCGTTAACACGGAGCCCTTTCACGGTCAGCTCCCTTGCCATGGCGAGAGTGACTCCGTGGACTGCCGCTTCCGCCGCGGAAAAATCGACTCCCCCGCCGATCCCCGAAAAATGGATAGCGGAAGTAATATTGATGATGACGCCTTTTTCCTGTTCCGTCATATGGCGGCTGACGCTCCTGGAGATATGGTAGACGCTGAAGAGATTATGCTGCAGAGAATCGTTCCATTGCTCCGCCGTCAGCTCCCGGAACGGAACTTGTGAATGGTGTGTAAATGTATTGACCAGAATGTCAATCCTGCGGCAGGCTTTGATGATCCTTTCCGTCAGGCGTTCCGCGTCCTGGTAGTTCCCAAGGTCCGCGTAAAAGGCTTCCGCCTTTCCTCCCGCCTTGACGATCTCGTCAACAACGCGGCCTACGGATGTTTCTTCTTTTTCATATTGGATGACCAGGTTTGCCCCGGCCGCGGCGAACCTTAAGGCCGCCCATCGGGCTTCCGGGCTGTCGCCTCCCGTCAGCAAAACCGTCTTATCTGATAAATCGATTGATATCACGTTAGCTCTCCCTCCCGTCAATCCGGCGTGATCATTACTTTCAGGCATTGTGCCTCCGGATCTGTAGCTGTTCTGATGGCTTCGTTCAATTGACTCAAAGGGAAACGGTGGGTGATCATGGCTTCCGCGTCGATCACCTTTTTATTGATGAATTCCCGCACCGTGGGATATTCAAACGGCGCGGACGAATAGCTTCCGATGAGGCTTACTTCATCCATGCAGATGCGGTTGGCGATGACCGGTATCGTCGTATCATCGCTGAAAAGCGCGAAGGAAAGGACTGTGCCTCCCTTTGCGGCGCACTCCACGGCGGCGGATACAAGAGAAGGAACGGCGGCCGCTACAAATATGACGTCTGCCCCCTGGCCGTCCGTCATCTCCATGACGCTGGCCCTCATGTCCTGTTTCGCCCCGTTTATCAGCCTGTCGGCGCCGAGCTTCCTGCTCATTTCAAGCCGGAATTCCGATACGTCGTTGGCGATCACAAGGCCTGCGTGGTAAGCTTTTGCCAGCTGAATGAAGATTGCGCCCACCATGCCTGTCCCAACGACCATTACGGTGTCGCCGGGGCGGATGCCGGCCCGTTCCACGGCGCGCTGCGCACAGGCGGAAGGCTCTATCATGGCCGCCTGTTCATAGCTCATGGAGTCCGGTATTTTGACCATGGTATGCTTTACATGAAGGGCCGATAGTTTAATGTATTCCGAAAAGCCGCCGGGCTCTATATTCGTCTCTTTCCACTGCCGGCAGACTGTATGGTGCCCTCTCAGACAATAGTGGCATGTAAAGCAAGGGACGTGATGGGCAACAAAGACGCGGTCGCCGACCCGGAAGTCTTCAACGCCTTCTCCAAGCCGCACGATTTCACCGCCCACCTCATGGCCCAGCACTGTCCCTGGTTTGACTGTTTTATGGACTGCTTTGTGGATGTCTGTCCCGCAAAGGCCGCAGGCGTGCATTTTAATCAGGGCTTCTCCTTTTCCCGGCACTGGCAGGTCTCTTTCCTCTATTCGAATGTCGTTGGTATCATAATAAACTGCAGCTTTCATAAACCAGCCTTTCTCATCTCTTCGGTATCCGAAGGCATTGTTAACTGACGCCTTCGTTTAATTCACGTCAACCTTGTAATTTCTCAATGATCAACTCGACATCTTTATCGATGCCGATTCCGGTCAGGAACGAAATCGTTCTGATCACCGGCTTATCCCCTGCTCCTGAAATTGGTGTGGTGGCGATGATTAAATCATAGGATGCGGCTTTACCAGGGACTTCGGAGGCCTTGCACTGGTCAACGATTACATCAAGGCCTTTTGCGGTAAGGGTTTCCTTTACCTTGTTCACTACAACGGTGGACGTGGCAATACCGGTTCCGCAAGCGACTAAAATCTTTTTCTTAGCCATTGATTTTGCTCCTCTCTGAATTTCATCATGGATTATCATGAGCCGGCTTGCAGCTGCGCCACAAGCCGGCCATACATTACTTAAATTATACCATAATAATCAGCTGTTGAATCGCGTTATTTTCCGGATTCGGCAAGCTCTTTCGCATACTGCTTTTTGATGTCGTTTCTGACATACCACCAGATCAGTCCGTAAATCACGGCAACGCCGGCGCCAAGGGCGATCATTGCGGGATTGTCAAATTTCATCAGCTGGATGATGATCCAGGGGATGATGTGGGAGCCTACGTCGATACTGGAGATCTGGGCCGCGCCTTCCGGGAAGGTGAATCCTACCGCATGGCCCATGGTGGTCAAAAGCGGCGCAAGAGTGGTCGCGAGGAAGAATACGAGGAACATCGTTACGATACCGTTGATGAGGCCTCTGATGATGTTGCCCCTGGAAGCGGCCACAGCCCATACCATGGTGAACGGAAGTACTGCCAGGTCGGCCAGCGGAAGCATCCTGTTATAGGGCAGAAGCATGGCCATAAAGATCGCGATGGGAACCATCAGCAGAGCGACGGCCATGTTCGCCGGATGTCCGATGACGATGGCGGCGTCGAGTCCGATGTAAACGTCTTTGCCCGGGAACCTCTTCTGGATGAAATCCCTTGCGCCTTCGGAGAAGGGGATCAGGCCTTCCATCAGCAGGGCAACCATCTTTGGCATGATGGTCAGACCGGCGGAGATCTGGATACCGAGGGTCAGTACGCCCGAAAGGTCAAAGCCGCCCAGGAGGGCCATCAATATACCGAGGAGCAGGCCCATCATCATCGGTTCGCCCAGGAGGCCGAACCTCTTTCTGATAGATTCCGGATCCGCGTTCAGCTTGTTCAATCCGGGGATGTGATCTTCGATTTTGTTCATTAAATACATGATAGGAGCAAAGTTTACGGTTTCACTGTGGGGCAGTGATACGCCCGGAAGGCCGAAATGATATTCCAGAGCCGGGGCGGTCCAGTCTGCCAGTTTGAATGTGACGGCAGCGGTCAGACAGCCTGCGAGGATACCCATAAACATGTTGTCGGTGGCATAGTATGCAACAGAACCGGCGAAGATAAAGTGCCAATAATTCCAGATGTCTATGTCCATCGTCTTCGTATAGTTTACGGCCAGCAGGATCAGGTTCATAATGAGTATAATGGGAATTAATAGCGGAGCGACCGGGGTACCCCAGCTGATCGCAGCACCGATAGGCCAGCCTACGTCTACAATGTCAAGCTTGAAGCCCAGGTTCTCAACAAGAGCTGTCGTTGCAGGTCCGACGGAACCCAGCAAGAGGTTAACGACCAGATTGATGGCTACGAAACCGACGCCGATCGTTACGCCTGCGCGGAACGACTTTTTAAGACCTTGTCCCAAACACAGGCCGAAGATCGTGATGATCACCGGCATCATTACCGATGGGCCAAGGTTTAATACAAAGTCTACCGCAGATTTGATAATTGACATATCTTTTCCTCCTTATAATTTATTAAAAGGTAGGTTGAGGTTGATTCCCCAATCCACTCCTCTTACAAAGTTATTTATTCCCTGCAGCATTGCCTTTAATCACTTGTTCGACAATTCCGCCCGAATCAGCCTGATGACGCTTTCCGGATCGGTTGCATTCTGCAGGTTCTTCAGCAGTACATCATTGGAAAGCAGCTCCATAAGGCTTTGCAGCATCTGCAGTTGTTCCGAGGGGTTATTGATCGCCAGCTGGAACACCGCCTGAACTTCCACCGTCTGACCGTCGTCAGACGCCATCTGATGAAAGCGGACCGGCTTTTCCAGAGTTCCGATGGCCACGGCAGGTTTGATCACATGGATCGCGTCGGTATGCGGGATCGCCACTCCCATTCCGCCCATATCCAATCCTGTGGGAAAGACCTTTTCCCGGTCGATGGCCGCCTGCGTGTAGCTGTCCTTGACATAACCCGTTCTGTATAATAAATTTCCAAGCTGATCAATGCATGAGATGTCGTCTTCCGCTTTGATTTTGACCAGCACCAGGTTCTCTGAAATGTAATGCGCTAAACCTTCCATTTATATTTCTCCTCAACTTTTTTG
>DATMXY010000529.1:0-9853 GCA_035561275.1 Anaerovoracaceae bacterium
GACATAAGACTGCTCAAAATGGTATTATATAAAAGAAATCGGAACAAGCTGATTATATCAGATTGTAAAAAGCTAGAATACAGATAAACAGGATTGATATAAAAAGGGAATTTTATGAACAGGATGAAAGGGCCGGACAAAACCATAACGGTGATCGGCGGCGGTCCGTCGGGTATGGCGGCCGCTATTTCCGTCGCAAGACAGGGGACGGGGACGGTCCGGCTGATCGAAAAAAACGATATTTTGGGGCGCAAGCTGCTGGCGACGGGAAACGGCAGGTGCAATCTGACCAATACCAGTTGCCCGGATGCGGAAACCGTTTTGCGTTTTTTTGACGGCCTTGGCCTGATTACCAGAGTGGAGGACGAAGGCAGGGTCTATCCCTATTCCGAACAGGCCTCCGCGGTCCGGGAAGTCCTCATAAGCGAACTGGAGCATTTGAAGGTTGAAATCCTTTGCGGTCTTGAAGTAAAATCCATAGAGAAAACAGATTCCGGGTTCAGGATCACTGCGGACGGGAACATTTTTTATACTGATGCCGTGATCCTGGCAACGGGAGGCAAAGCCGGACCCCAGTACGGTTCTACGGGAGACGGATACCGGTTTGCGAGAGCTTTCGGTCACAGCGTGGTGAGTATAAGGCCGTCGTTGGTTCAGATGGTTTCCGGCGAGCCCTTCTTTAAATCCCTGAAAGGGGTCAGAGCCAAAGGGCAGGCTGAACTCCTGCACGGCGGCCGGACGGAGGAACACGGACAGGCTGCGTATCGCGGGCAGGCCGCAGACTTCGGTTCCAAGAAAAACTCTGAACAGGCGGCAGACCGTGAATACGGCGAAATCCAATTTACGGAAGACGGACTGTCCGGGATCTGCATCTTTAATCTGAGCAGGGATTATGTCCGGGGGGACATAATAAGAATGGATTTTTTTCCTGAGTACAGCGAAGAGAGGCTGAATCAAATCCTGACTGAAAGGGCAAAGGCTCTGGCAGGCAGGAGCATGACGGAATTCTTTACCGGAATGCTTCATAAAAAGCTGATTCCGGTGATTTTACCTTTGCTTTCTCTGGAAGAAGAAAAAAAAGCGGCTTCGCTGAGCCGAGCGGAGATTGCCGGCGCGGTACAGCTTCTCAAAGGATGGCGGATACCGGTGACGGGAACCAAAGGCTGGAAAGAAGCTCAGGTGACCGCCGGCGGCGTTGACCTTGCGGAAATCGATCCCCGCACCATGGAGTCACATCTGGCGCCCGGCCTTTATTTTGCCGGTGAACTGCTGAATGTGGATGAAAAATGCGGAGGCTACAACCTGCAATGGGCCTGGTCTTCCGGTCTGACAGCGGGAAAATCGGCCGCGGCAGCGGTAGAAAATAAGTACGCGACTGAAGGGGTAAACGCTGTTAAAAAGTAACTGTTAAAAAGTAAAAGAGATTAATATGCTGAGAATACATGAGATAAAACGAAATATCGGCGAGGATAGGAATGTTATTTCCCGGCGCATTTTAAAAAAGCTGAATGTGAAAGGCCTGGAAATAAGGGAATTTCAATTGGCCAGGGAATCCGTGGACGCCCGGAACAAGGCTGAGATCAGGATGGTTTATTCCGTGGATTTCGTTCCGTACATGCCGGGCAGAGAAACGGTCGATACGGAAGAATTTTTATTATGTCAATGCAGGGATAAGGGCGTCAGACTGGAGAAATCGCCGGACATAAGTTATCATCCCGTTTCACCGGGAGAAGCGGAATTGAAGCGCCGCCCTGTCGTCGTGGGCTTCGGACCCTGCGGAATGTTTGCAGGTTTGATCCTGTCTGAGCAGGGCTATCGTCCGGTCATCCTGGAACGGGGAAAACCTGTCGGAGAGCGGGTTCGCGACGTCGACCGCTTCTGGGAAGAAGGCGTCTTGGATGAAGAATCCAACGTTCAGTTCGGTGAAGGCGGCGCAGGGCTCTTTTCAGACGGAAAACTGACGACGCAGATCAGGGATCCGAGAGTCCGGAAGGTATTGGAGGAATTTGTTGCCGCCGGCGGAGCGCCGGAACTTTTATATAAACAAAAACCCCATATCGGGACCGATGTGCTCAGAAGGATCGTCCTGAATATCCGAAAGAGGATTGAAGAAAACGGCGGAGAAATCCTGTTTCAGAACAGGCTGACAGATCTTGCCGTTACAGGAGAAACAGGGAACAGAAAACTATCGGGAGTCATCGTCGACGGAGAAAAAACGATCGAAGCGGATACGCTGATCTTAGCCATCGGCCACAGTGCGAGGGACACCTTTCGCATCCTGGACCAAAGAGGCGTGGCTATGGCGCAGAAGCCGTTCTCCATCGGCGTAAGGATAGAACACCCCCAGGCGCTGGTCAATGCCGCCCAGTATGGGGATGCCTGGGAGGAATACGGGCTGGGCGCCGCGGATTATAAACTGTCCCATCACTGTGAAAACGGAAGAGGGGTTTATACCTTCTGCATGTGCCCCGGAGGCTACGTCATCGGGGCCGCTTCCCAGAATGGCTGCGTTGTGACCAATGGGATGAGTTATCACGACAGGGGTTCGACCCTCGCCAACAGCGGATTGCTCGTCGATGTCCGGCCAGAGGATTTTCCTGATGAATCACCGCTTACCGGCGTCGAATTTCAGGAGAAATATGAGCGGCTGGCCTTTGCGGCGGGCGGGGGCAATTACCGCGCCCCGGCTCAAAGGCTGAAGGATTTCATGGCGGATTCCCGGCTGGCGGACAAAGAAAACGAAACGCCGGACAAATCTGCCCCTGTTGAGCCGACGTACCGGCCGGGCGTCACTTGGGCCGACCTTTCCCAATGCCTTCCGGGATTTGCGGTGGAAGCTATGCGGGAGGCGATACCGGCGTTCGGACGAAAACTGCGGGGGTTTGACACAGGGGACGCGGTGATGACGGGAGTGGAAACAAGAAGCTCGTCCCCGGTCCGCATCATGAGAAATCATGATCTGATGGGCAGCCTGGAAGGCTTGTATCCGGCAGGAGAGGGCGCTGGCTATGCGGGAGGGATTATGTCCGCGGCGGTGGACGGGATCAGGATCGCGGAAGAAATCATAAAAAAGTATAAAATATATTCGGATTGATCGAAAGGAGAGCGAAACGTGCTGGAGAAAGGCTATATTCAGATTTATACCGGCAACGGAAAGGGAAAAACCACCGCGGCGCTGGGCATCTCCCTAAGAGCGCTTTGCGCGGGGAACAAAGTGTTTTTCGGCCAATTTATGAAAGGCCAGGATTACAGTGAGAAGAAAGCGTGCCGGTTTTTGCCGGGGCTGACGATGGAGCAGTTTGGGGGGCTGTGTTTTATCAACGGAGCGCCCACGGAAAAGGACATTTCCGATGCGAAAGCCGGTTTGGAGAGAATGCGGGAGATCCTTCCGTCTGGGGAGTACGACGTGGTGGTGTTTGACGAGGTCAATACCGCTCTGTTCTTCAAACTTCTGACCGTGGATGAGGTGCTGGAGGTGCTGGATTTAAAACCTGAAAATACGGAAGTAATTTTAACAGGACGCTATGCGCCCCGGGAAATCATCGACCGTGCCGATCTTTGTACCGAAATGAAAGAAATCAAGCATTACTATAATGAGGGAGTCGGCGCGAGGGAAGGAATCGAAAACTAAAGGGAGAAAGAATAACTGGAGTGATACACCAGTAATTGAAGTAAAACAACAGGAAGGACTTTAATCGTGAGGAAAAAAAGGATTACAGTAATTTTATGCTTTATCATCAGCCTGGGGCTTATTGCCGGAGCGACGGAAGCCTCCTTTGCGGCGGAAGACGCACTGAATATCACAGCAGAAGAGGATGGGACGGATACCGCGACGGAGGAGGGCATACCGGATATCCCGGCAGATGCAGATACGCCGGATATCCCGGCGGCGGACGTGCCGGGTATCATTACTACGCCGGATCCGGCAGAAAAAACTCTGTATCTTCTGGAAGAGGGCGGCGAATACGATACATTTACGAATTACGTGCTCGGCTATTCACTGAAGGTGGATCCGGGGATGCGGGCGGACATGAGTTATTCCGGAGTCTGCGCGGTACTGGAGAATGAGCATAAGAGAATAGAAATCTATAAGGAAAGTTTGCCGGCCAACGTCAGCCAGTATTCCTATATCAGCTATTCGAACAAATTCATTACCAATGCCGCCGACCATACAAACGAGTATGAAACGTGGACTGCCATAGACGGCAAAACGGTACACATCCTGCAATGGTCCAGGCAGAAGTTAAGCCGTGTGGAAAATGACAAAAACTATTACGTATCCCTGGAAATCCTGTCCGGATCCAAAGAGGTCTATTCGATCTTTGTGAAATCAGATATGCCGTTTTACCTTTCGGGAGGATATGATTATCTGCTGAGCGATTTCATGACGTTCGCCCCGACTCAATCTGCCTGGATGCGGCAAAGCCGGCCGGTTGACCCTGAAGACAGGGGCTGGAACCAGGAAACCCAGGATTTTTACCAGCAATATTTCAGCCCCGACAGTACGCTGCAGTGGGGCATCTTTCAGCCAAAAGCCCCCGACGATTTCACACAGCTGAATTATCTCGAGAAATCGATGGAATATCAGTTCCCAATCCTGCTGAACTATACGAATTTTGACAATACATACAAGCATCCCGATCTGGGATCCAGGTTGGAGAATGCTTATAAAAATAAGATAACGCTGGAACTCACTCTTCAGACTCCCGGGACCTCCGAGGGAGAGGGGAATATGGTATACGACGTCCTGAACGGGGAGTATGACGAGTTTTTGCGGAACTACGCGAAAACCGTCAAAGATTTCGGACATCCGGTGCTGTTCCGGCTGGGAAATGAAATGAACGGCGACTGGTGCCCGTATTCCGGATGGCGGACCTCAAAGGATACGATGATCTTCAAGGAATTTTACCGGTATGTCCACGGCATATTCGAGGAGGCCGGTGCGGACAATGTGATCTGGATCTGGAACCCCAACGGGAAATCCTTCCCCGATTTTTCGTGGAACGATGAAGTGATGTATTATCCCGGCGACCAATATGTCGATATCGTGGGACTTACAGCGTATAATACCGGAACCTATTATCCCGGAGAGAACTGGTCGGAATTCGCGGAACTGTACGACCCGATTTACGAGAAGGCGACCGCGCTTTACGGGCAACCGCTGATGATTACCGAATTTGCGTCAAGCAGCGTAGGCGGCGACAAGAATCAATGGATCAGAAACATGTTTGATCACATCGGATCCTATCCGGAGATAAAGGTGGCGATCTGGTGGGACGGCTGTGACTGGGATGCGGACGGAAACATCGCGAGGCCGTATTTCATCGACGAAACGCCGCAGATCCTTCAGACCTTCAAGGAACTGCTTAACAAAAAGCCCTGGTACTGGGATGTGTTGGGGTAAGCATTATGGTCAATACCTTCCCATGGTCAGAACCTTCCGCGCATCTGTCAATATGACATGGTGCGCTTTTTTTCTTGCAGATCGATGGCATTTACGTTACAATGCTGATAGAATTGGGGGCTGATAAAATGAGGATAGGGTTCCGGACAAAAGTACTGCTTGCAATTTCGACGCTTACACTGCTGGCATCCGTGGCGATCTCCGTCAGCTTTTATAACCGTTCAGCACAGACCGTCGGGCAGAATTACGTGTACTCGCTGCAGGGAACCTTATCCGTTTTTGTACAAGCTTTCGAAGATACGATGAGAAACGCATACGATGTATCGGTCCAGTTGGCCGACAGCGCGGAACTGGCGGATTTGATAAGCAATTATCTGGCCAAAGGCGGTAAGGTCGAGGATGCGTTTAAGATTACGAATTATTTGAAACAATATCAGCCAGACGGCGGCTATATTGATTCTATCTATATTTATTTAACGGATAAAAAACAGGTGATTACCTCCACAGAATATCACGCGGTCCAGGAAATTTTTTATCCGGAACAATATTCGTGGCTGAATCTGCTGGCGGAAGAACCCGAGGGGACCCGTCTCACGCCGGTGATCCTTCAGGACCGGGTCAGCCGGGCACCCCGCTATGTTCTGACGTATTACCGTCCGATCAGGGGTGAGGACGGCAGCGACTTGGGTGCTGTTGCAGTCAATCTGAATGAACGTTACTTGTTTTATCAGCTGCTGAATACCGGCGAACAGGAACGCGATACCCGTTATTTTTTAGTGGATGGTAATGGGGTGATCGGATCCGCGGCTTCCACCTCACAGATCGGGCAGAACATAAGCGATCTGACAGGGATCGGAAATATACTGTCCTATGATCCGCTGGCCGCGGCAAATCTTGAAAAGGACCAAATTGTCGTTTCTGTACGCTCTCCCATGACGGGATACGGGATCGTATCCCTGTCCAGCCGAAGTTCTCTTCTTCAAAGTTTGCAGGAACAGCAGGTTTTCATCATGGCGGCGCTGGTAATTACGCTTATCCTTGTACTGCTGCTTGCCATGCGGATATCGACCTGGCTTTACCGGCCCGTGAAAGAACTGAAGCAAACAATGGAGAAAGTAAGCGCCGGCGACTTGTCGGCCCGGGCACCCGTGCGGGACAAGGATGAAATTGGAGTCCTGAGCGAAGGCTTCAACGAGACGGTCAGCCATGTGGAAGCGCTCATCGGGGAATTGGTCAACGAACGGATGCAGAAAAAGGAGGCGGAGCTCGATGCGCTGCAGTATCAGATTACGCCGCACTTTATGTATAATACGCTAAACTCTATAAAGTATGCCGCCATATTGCAGAAATCAGACCGGATCGCGGAACAGCTCGGCGCGTTTATCGAGCTGCTTCAGGCGAGCATAAACCGGAAAGGCGCCTTTTTAACGGTAAAGGAAGAGCTGCGGATGGTGAAAAATTACGTTATGCTGCAGCAATTCCGCTATATGGATTCCTTTGACGTAAAATATCATGTGGACCCTGCTGTGGAAGAGTTTTATGTACCGCGGCTGATCCTGCAGCCCCTGGTTGAAAATGCGATCCTGCATGGGATCAATCTTGAAAAGGGAAATTGTCTGATTGTGGTTTCCGTTCAATGCAGCGAAGATAACCTTGAACTGTCGGTATCCGATAACGGAGAAGGAATGTCGGAGGAACAGGTGGCCGAACTGATGTCGTTCACCGGCGGAAAGCGTACGCAGAGAGGGCACTTCAGCGGGATCGGCATACCAAATATTCTGGACCGCCTGCGCCTTTATTACGCGGACCGGGGCGCCCTGCATTATTATAGTACCATCGGCGTCGGGACCCATGCAGTCATTACGCTGCCTGCCTCTATGGATCCTGCCGAATATGAGATTTAACGAACAAGTCGATTTGAATGAGAAAGGGCTCTTTCATGAAGCGTTTGATTGTTTTACTGCTCATACCGCTCATGCTGCTGCTGTCGAATGGCTGTTCCATGCAGAATTCCGGGGCTCCGGAACCGCCGAAATATACGATTGGAGTATTGCTGAAATCCATGAACAGTCAGCATTGGATGGAAATGCGTTCCGGGATTCAGGACGCGGCGCTCCGTTACAGGGCGGAGATAATCCTGCTGTATCCTGAAGACGAGACGAAAGCTGAGCAGCAGGAAATGATGTTTTATGACTTGCTGGACGCGGAACCCGACGCCATCCTGTTTGCGCCGTGTGATTCCGACGACTGCAAGGAGCTGGTGGAAAGCGCCTATAAAAAAGGTATCCCCGTTTTTTCTCTGGATACGAGGGCAAGGGATGTGGACCTGCCCTATATCGGCGCCGATAATTATCTGGTGGGCCAATTGGCGGCACAGCGGCTGAGCGCACTATTGAAAGACGAAGACCAGGTGGGCATTATCAGCGGGGTCAAAAACCAGATGTCCCACGTGGAAAGGATAGAGGGTTTCTTTGACCAGATAGAGTCGGAAGGCCGCCTGTCGGTAGCGGGGATCCGGTATGCGGATTCCGATTTTAAGCTGGCAATGGAGGAAACGAAGCAACTATTAGCGGAGAATCCTTCCCTTAAGGGCATTTTTTCAACGAGCGCGGTTATGGGGCTCGGCGTAATCGAAGAATGCAAGGCGGAATTTCTGTCTTACAATATCAATATTGTCGCAGTCGACACCCAGGATGACGCCTTGTCAGCGGTAAAGAACGGCATGCTGCAGGGGTTGGTGACGCAGGATGGCTATGAAGCGGGCTATAAAGGGGTGGCAACTGTGGTAAACAGTTTATCCGGCGGCGCCGTTCCGAAAAATGTTTATATCGATACGCAGATGCTGACACGGGCGAACATTGACGAATTCTTAACTGAATATCTGGAATATGGTGATAAGAATGATTAAAACCTTGATTGTCGATGACGATTTCCTGGTTCGTATGTTTCTGAAGCAGATCACCGATTGGGAATCCGCAGGTTTTTCGCTGATCGGAGATGCCTGCAACGGCAAAGAAGCGATTTCCGTCATTGAGAAAGAGACTCCGGAGCTGGTAATTACGGACTTAAGCATGCCTGTCATGGACGGCGTCTCCTTAATCAAACGTGTAAAGGAAGCGTCTCCGGACATTTGTATCGTCGTTCTCAGTTGTCACGACGAATTTGAGTATGTGAAAGAAGCGATGAGATTGGGAGCGGACGAATATCTGCTGAAAAACGATCTCGATGAAGCGGTCTTGTTGAAATCGTTGGAATCTGTCCGTATTAAAATCAATAAGAGCGCCGAGATTCAGCAGGAGAAAATTGAATTGCAGCGTCTCGCGAAAAAGGGAACGGAGCTTGTACTTCAGGAGCTGCTTGAGGAATTGTCGGGAACACCCTATTCGATGGAAGAGCAGAGGAGACTGTGTTCCTCATCCGGCGTTCCTTTCAAGTTCCGCAGGTGTGCTGCGGTGACAGCAACAGCCGGGCAGATAGCAGGCAGCATATTGCAGCCGGTCTGCGAACAATACTGCCGCAACAAGAATGCGGTCTGTCTGGGCAGGATCGGACAAAGCTGCTGCATTCTGCTGGATTTCAGCGACCTATGCTCCCAGGCGGAGCAATGGGAACGCCTGAACACCTTTTCGGAAGGTCTGAAAAGCTGTATTTTGAATTATTTGAATACAGAGGCCGCCATCGGCGTCAGCGGCATAAACGGCGGCGACGGGGGGATCTGTGCGGCCCTTGGTCAGGCCAGGCTTGCCTTGAAATACCGCTTTTACGGATACCGGATCTACCGCTTTTCCGACTTGCCCGCCGCTGGCCGTCTTCCCGAAGAGGCGGAGTCTCTTCTGCAGATACAGGCTTATAAACCGGAAAACCATGATGAAAAATTATACCGGCTTGGAAGATCGGCATTTGTTTCCCTGCGCAAGACTTTGCTTCATCCGGATCGAGTCAGGGAATGGTTTTCCGCTCTTTCAAAGAATTTTGCTATAGAAGGCGAGCTGCCTGAGACTCTGGAGAGGATGGAAGAAGTATGGTTTTCTTCGGCTGTAAGCATGAAAAATGAAGAGGGCGTACCGGAAAAAAGCGGAGGTAACCGGGCTATTTCCCAGGCGGTCACATACATCCGGAAGCATTTTCACGAGCCGATCTCCTTATCGAAAGTGGCGGCGGAGGTACATTTAAACGCCACCTACCTGTCTTATCTGTTCAAGCAGGAAATGGGCGTCAATTTCAGCGATTATCTGACAAACTGCCGTTTGGACCGGATCAGAGAGCTTCTGAAAGAGTCGAACCGTCCCATCAAAGAATACGCCGCCGCCGCAGGTTTCCAGGATTACCGCAATTTCTGCAAGCTGTTTAAAAAGGAAACCGGCATGCGGCCGGCCGAATACCGCAACCTAAAAAAGTAACACCTTTCTAAAGATTTACCCTGTTTTTCGTTTGGAAAAACCATATGAA
>DATMXY010000530.1:0-2947 GCA_035561275.1 Anaerovoracaceae bacterium
ATTTTATTGAGCAAAACGTCAAAACACAAGGCTGTCAATATCACCGCGCCTTTGAAAACATCCTGCATCTCGGGGCGGATATTCAAATAAGTCAGGGCGGTGGTGATCAGGACGATGATGATGGTCCCCACAAAGGTGCCCATGACCTTCCCTCTGCCTCCGGCGAGGCTGGTTCCTCCGATCACGGCGGCTGCGATTGCGTCTAGCAGGGTGGAACCGTAAATGCTGGGAGCTGCCAGACCCAATTTTGAAATTGTGATCAGCGCCGCAATACCGGTATAGACTCCCGCCATGACATATAACAGGATTTTGTATTTCACCACGTTGATTCCGACATATCTCACGGAGTCTTCATTTCCGCCCAGGGCGTATATGTAGACTCCCATTTTTGTTTTCTGGAGGACGAGATACGCCGCAAAGCATAAGAGAACGTAGATGATAAAGCTGATGGGAATGTTGCCGAAAATCTTCCCCTGCCCGAACCAGAGAATGGAAGGCTCTCTTACCATGACCATATTGCCTCCGCCAATGAGCATGGACATTCCCTGCAGCAGGGACATGACTGCCAACGTCGCGATAAACGGCACGATATGCAGTTTGCCTACCAGCACTCCGTTCAACGCTCCCACAATGGCGCCCGCAATCAGGCAGGTCAATACGATCACGAAAACATTGCCGCCCAGGATGTCCGCCGCATATACCGTACCCGCGGCCATACCGATCATCGCCAGCCCGTATCCGGCGGTAAAGTCGATCCCGCCGCTTATGATAACGACCATAGCCCCCATTGCGACGATCCCGACGGCAGACACCTGCTGCATCATGTTGAACAAGGTCTTAAGGGACATGAAATCCTTGTTCAGCGTGTTGAGGACCAGCAGCATGCACATCAAAATGATGAGCGGTGCGACCTCTTTTAAGTTTGACTTCTTCAGTGCTCTGGCAAGAAGATTTCCCTGATCCATTTCAATTCTCCATCAAAAGGTTTATTTCTTTTCTCCGAGCCATCTCATGGTCTGGACCCAGAATTTTCCGTAATACTCCCAGGGCTGGAAATACTCCGCCCAGTGCGGGGAGCAGTCGCTTGCAAAAGCGGCCGCGCGGCCTTTTCCGTATTCCCAGGTAACCAGAAGCGGGGATTCGATCTCATCGTCGCCTATGGTGGCGATTACGTTCGCTCCCTCTTTGGGAATGATTTTATTAAAGCCCTCAAATACGGGCGCATCCTTCCAGGGGATATCCTTTACGATGGGATGCGTTTCGTCGAGGATCTTAACTTTCACTCCTTCCGGCGTTTCCACTCTGTCGTCCGCGCCCTTCAGGCAGTTTACCGGCAGCGCTTCTTCCACGGGAGTATCGTAATAAGCCGCCGTACCGTATCTGCCGCTGAAGGACGACCAGCCTCCGATCATGATCAGGCCGCCGCCCTGCTTTACGTAGTCGCGGATAGCTCTTAAGCGGTTGGTTCTGGGAAGGGGAGTTCCGGCGACCCAGAACGGGTACAGAGACAATACCTCGCACTCGCAGTCGCTGATGATGAGCGCGTCGTATTCATTCAGCTCCTCAACGGTTCTCGGAAACTCTGAAATGGCGTCTTCATTTCTTAAATGCTTTACTTCGATTCCGTCTGCCTTAAGGGCGTCGATAAGAGGCTGCCCCCAGATGTGATGGGAAACGCCTTTTACTTCCAGATTAAACGGCGATGCCACAAAAATCGGCCCGATCTTTGTACACGCGTCTCCTGCATATAAAACCTTCATATTTCATACCTCCTGAGTTATATTTTTATTGATTGCTTACAATATATCCGCCGGAAGCCCGGTTTCAATCGATTTCAAGCACGCTTCGATCACCTTGACGGCGGTAATGGCGTTTTCCGTTTCCACGATATAGGGAAGACCGTTCCGGGTCGCGGTGATAAAATGGTGGATCTCCTCCTTCAGGTCGCCTAGAATGTTTCCGTTATATTCGGGCCAGTTCAGCGTATCCGGATAGATGACCTCGTCCTTTGTGATCAGGGAAACTCCCTGGTCCATGATGATGTTTACATATGCGGCGCCATCCAATCCCACGACCTCCGCATAAGTATTGATGCCCAAAGCGGTATTCTGAGGCAGGGCCCAGCACAGTTCAAGGTTACCCACAGCGCCGTTTTCAAAATTCACGATGGCCATAACGGTATCCTCGCAGCCGATGTCCGCATTGATCTTGCTGACCCTCTGGCAGTAAGCCCTTGTTGGTCTGCTTTGGGCGCACCAGCACATCATATCGATATCGTGGACCCCTATGAAATGGAAAATCGATACTTTTCCGCCCAGGCGCCTGCCGTTGGCCCTTGGATTTGTCCTTTTGAAATACATATGAATGAGGTCCCCGATCCGCCCGTCGCGAACCGCCTCTTTCAGCTTGGCATAGCGCGGATCAAAATGAAGAAGCTGAGCAACCATCATTCTTACTCCGGCGGCTTCCGCCGCCCTTACGATTTCTCTGGCCTCAGCTTCCGTCTTTGCAAGGGGTTTTTCGATCAACAAGTGTATGCCCTTTTGCGCGGCATAGGCCGCATTCTCCAGGTGGAATTCATCCGGCGTGCAGATGCACACGATGTCCAGCGCCTCTTCATTGCACATTTTTCGGAAATCGGTGTAATAATTGCACGAGAAACGTTCGCCGTGCTCTTTCGCCGTCTCGCCGTTGATATCCGTTACGGCGGCAAGTTCCGCATGAGGAGCCTCATAAACGATGCGGGCATGCAGACTCCCGATCAAACCAAGTCCAATCACTCCAACTCTTAATCTCTCCGGCATCCCAATACCTCCCTTTTCAATCGAAACCGCAGGCGTCCAGTCAATACCGCAGCACGCCGACGACGCCGTTGTCAATAAAAAATACTATATTACTAAGTTCATGATTGCTTTTAATAGCCTGTAGTATACTTAGTTTTTAATAT
>DATMXY010000531.1:0-8111 GCA_035561275.1 Anaerovoracaceae bacterium
GGCAGTTGCTGCCCCTTATTATGAAAAGATAGTATACTGTCAACTATAAAATATATATTAGGTTGACAGGGTACTAACCCATTTTACCGTGGAGGTTCTATTGATGATCAGTTTTTCAAAGCTGCTTCTGAATCAGCAATACTTTGGAGATAGTCTCAGATATCATCCTGATGTACAGGGCAGAACAAGGGGCACTGCGACGGGCAAAGGCCCAATCGTCGTATGGAACTGCACCCGCACCTGTAATCTGAATTGCAAACACTGCTATGCCGAAGCGGTCAATTCATATTCCCCGAGGGAGCTTTCCACAGAAGAAGCCCAAGATTTTATGGAAACCCTTGTCTCGTATAGGGTCCCTGTCCTTCTCTTCTCAGGAGGAGAACCTCTGATGCGGAACGATATTTTTGATCTTATGGAATACGGAAACCGGATCGGGCTTCGGATGGTTATCTCCACAAACGGCACTTTGATTGATAGAGACAGGGCAAAGCGGATCAAAGAACTTGGAATCTCCTATGTGGGCATAAGCCTCGACGGTCTGAAAGATGTGAACGACTCGTTCAGAGGAGTCTCCGGCGCCTTTGAAGAGGCAATGGATGGCTTCCGAAACTGTCACGAAGCGGGTCAAAAAACCGGTTTGAGGCTGACCCTCAGCAAGACAAACTATCTAGAATTGCCCGCAATCTTTGACCTGATCGAAAAAGGAAAAATTCAAAGAGTTTGTTTCTATCACCTCGTATATTCCGGAAGGGGTTCGGACATAACAAATGAGGATTTAACCCACGAGGAAACGAGAAAAGCACTGGATTTCATAATAGAGAAGACCATGGACTTTCACAGCCGCGGAATAGAAACGGAAATCCTGACTGTAGACAACCACTGCGACGGTATTTACCTGTACCAATACATGAAAGACAGAGACCAAGAACAGTCTGACAAAATCCTGCGGCTGCTCACAGCCAATGGAGGAAATAATTCGGGATCGGCGATTTCCTCCGTCGACTGGGAAGGAAATGTCTACATCGATCAGTTTACAAGGGATATCCCTCTGGGCAATATCAGGGAGAAGCGCTTTGGAGACATATGGGATGGATTCGATAACCCGTTCCTTCAGATGCTCCGGGACAGGAAAAAACACCTGAAAGGCAGGTGCGTTTCCTGCAGATGGCTTGAACAGTGCAACGGCAATTTTCGGGCAAGAGCCCAAAGTACGGGCGATTTCTGGGCTTCCGATCCGGCTTGTTATCTGACCGATGAAGAAATCGGCATTTAGGGAGACATTATGTTAATATCCTGGAATACAACAAAAAAGTGCAATCTGAACTGTGTCCACTGCTACCGGGAATCCGGCATGGATGTCGATACCGGCAAAGAGCTGACGACAGAAGAAGGAAAAAAACTCATCGGCGAAATCAGCAAAGCGGGCTTTCGGCTTCTCATCTTAAGCGGAGGAGAACCCCTTCTGAGAGAAGATATTCTGGAACTGGTCGGCGCCGCAAGGGAAGCGCGTCTCATGCCTGCCATGGGAACAAACGGAACGCTGCTGACAAGAGAAATTGCGGATGAATTATTCAAGGCAGGCTTGAAGGGCGTCGCCGTCAGTATCGACAGCCTTGACGAAAAGTATCATGATGAATTCAGGGGCCAACAAGGCGCATTCGACAAAACCCAGGAAGGCATCGAAAATGCCCTTTCGGCCGGGCTGAGAGTCCAGATCAATATGACCGTGACTGAAAAGAACCAGGAAGAGTTTGGAAAGTTGGTTTCTTATTATGAAAATAAGGGCGTGCAGGCAATCCACCCGTTTTTCCTGGTGCCCACCGGCAGGGCCCTCTCTATGGAAGAGGACAGCCTCAAGGAAACCGCCTACTATTCTATGATCCGGCGGGTACTGAATCTGCAAAACAGCACGGCCCTGGAACTAAAGCCGACCTGCGCGCCGCAGTTCATGCCCATGGCGAAGGAGATGGGGCTTTCCCAGCGGTTCACGAAAGGATGTCTTGCGGGCACGGCTTACTGCTGCATCCTGCCGGAAGGCCAGGTCCATATCTGCCCTTACCTCCCTGTGGAAGCCGGAAACGTCAGGGAAAAACCCCTTGATGAAATCTGGGAATCCAGTCCCGTATTTCTGGAGCTGCGCGACATCAAAAATTATGGAGGCGCCTGCGGCAAATGCGGATACGCGGGTATTTGCGGGGGCTGCAGGGCAAGGGCTTACTATTATAACGGAAGCTACCTGGCGGAAGAGCCCTGGTGTTTCAGACGATAAATATCTTCAGACGGTAAAAATCTTCACGAGGTAAAATATGGGTGTTACAAACATAAAAAATATGGATGCCACAAACATGGACTCCATCAATATGAAGTTGATGAACCTGCTTCAAAAGGGTCTTCCTCTGGAGAAGGATCCCTACGGGCTCCTTGCCGCACAGCTTGAAATAAGCAGGTCGGAAGTGACGGCAAGGATCAGGGATCTTTTTCAGGAAGGTTATATCAGGAGACTTGGAGGCACCTTCAACAACTCAGGCATGGGGTACACAAGCCTTCTCTTTGGAATTCACGTTCCTGACGATATGGTTGATCCCGTAGCCGCATATGTCAATTCATTCAAAGGCGTTACCCATAACTACCAGAGAAACGGCATGCTCAACATGTGGTTCACGTTTTCTTTTTCCGATCCCGCTGAAAAAGAACCCCTCATTGAAGGGCTCATGGGACGCTTTGAAATTTTAGAAATCTTTGAATTTCCCAAACTGCGGAATTACAAGCTTGATGTTTATTTCGATCTGGAAAGCAGGTGATATCATGGATCAAACGAATCAGGAACTGATTAAAGCGCTTCAGGGCAGCCTGCCTTTTGAGGAAAATCCATATGAGGCAATCGGAAAAAGCCTTGGAATATCAGAAGACGAGGTCATTGACAGACTCAAGGCCTTGAAAGATTCAAACAGACTGAAAAGGATCAGCGCGATTTTGAGACACCAGAAAACAGGTTACACCCATAATGCCATGGTGGTATTCAAAACTGAGACAACTATGACCGAAACCATTGGGAAGGAGTTGGCCTTAAGTTCCCTGGTAAGCCACTGCTACGAAAGAAAGCCTTATGAGCAGTGGCCTTATAACCTCTACGCTATGCTTCACAGCAGGAAAGACTGCGAAATCGAAGCCTTTGTCGAATCCGTTATTAAAAAATATGAAATTGATACTTACGAAATCCTTTACAGTGTTAAGGAATTAAAAAAAACCAGCATGATCTATCACGAATGATTTTTTATGGTGGCGGATCGGCTCAGCAATGAACAGGGATCCGTCACTCCACGCTGACAGGGTTTACGGGCAGGCGGTCGACATCCATTTCTTTCATGATTTTGATCAGTACCTGATCCAATTTCGCTTCCCTTTCCCTGCCAAGAGGAACGGGCTGATGATTTGCCAGCTTTTCTTCAACGATCTCCTTTGCCCGGTCAAAAATGCTTGTTTCTCCGCCATCTTTCCAGCGCTCCCTGTTCTTTTTGTCTAATACGTTTGTCGGCACATATGTTTCCTTCCTGAACCAGCGATACGTGTGTTTCGCGGATATGTAATCGCCGCCCGGCCCCAGCCGGCATATCAAATCCGCGGCCAGCGTTTCCTCATTGACCTCGATTCCGCGGTAAAAACGCAGGGCCATGGATATGATTTCATGGTCGATTACCAGCTTCTCCAGGCTGAACGTGTTTATAAAATCCAGCATGCCCGGCCCTGAAATAATGTTGATCCCGCCTGTCATTGCCAGTATACCGCTTATCGCGCTTTCCAGCCCGGCCTGTGCGTCGACAATTTTAGGATCGGAAAGACAGGCATATGTGTGGACCGGCATACCATAGTAGCGGGCTATTTGGGCGTAGGAGGTGCTGATGATATTTGCTTCCACTGCGCAGGATGAAGTCGTGCTGTAACGCATGTCAAAGGTCATCGGCGCTCCGCCGAAAACCATGGGATTGCCCGGATTTACACATTGCGCCAGCACGATGCCGCTTAAGGTTTCCGCCGCCGCAACCAGAACCGATCCCGCCATCGTTGCCGGCGAAGCCGCCCCGGGCATCGGAACGGTAATGGTTTCAATGGGCAGGCAATAGCGCACGCAATCGATAATATTCTGGCAGCTGACGTGAGACCACTTCAGGGAAGGAGAGGAACAGATGTCAAATATGGCAACGGGTTTATTTTTCAGCTCCTCATAGCCACCGACGACCGAAGCCAGCATGTCGCGTATATTTGTAATGCCTTCTACGTCAAAGGCGCCCGCCAACATTGGCTTTGAAGTATTTTTGAGCATCAGATAGACCCTGTAGCAATCGCAGATATTACTGGGAACATCCGAAAGAGCAAGGGAGGTGGCCTGAAGCGGGTAATTGGGGAGCGCGTCCGCAAGTCGGTAGGTCCTGATCAGGTCCTCCGTCACAGCCGGCCTGGCCGTTATTCCGTCGGATTCCAAAATATTCAATCCCGCGGAGCCCGGATCAAAATACACATTGTCGCCGCCCACCAGAATCGACTTGTTCCCGTCGCGGTCATACATCTGTATTGTTTCAGGTACTTTGGACAGGCAGTCCATTACCAGCTGGGGAGGAAATTTAACGATTTTCGCTGCGAAATCAACATCGCAGCCGTTTTCCTTCAGGATCTGCAGCGCCTCTGCGGAATCAAAATATGCGCCCGCCCTCTCCAGGACTTCTAAGGCTTTTTTATGGATGATCAGGATTTCTTCATCCGTTAATATCCGTAATTTCGGTTGATTTTGAAAAGTAAATTTTGCCATCTGGAGCTCCTTTCCCGGCCATGCCCTGAAGAGCGGACTTCTGTCGAGCCCGCTCTTCGAATTTGGTTTTTTATTTACTTTTAATTGCTTCGTTTTACATCCTGAGCCGTTGTTCTCCTGGCGACATATCTGACCAGAATATAACTCGTGGCCAGACCAACGACCGCCATGATCACTAAAAATGTAAACATGATCTGATATCCGCCGACCCCGGTATTATTATCCAACCATGAGCCGATCAGGTTATAAATAAATGTTTCAGGAATATAGCCGACGAAGGATGCAAGTCCCACGGCGGCGCCCGTGTATGCCAGCGGGATCTTTAACGCGTCAATGGCCGCAAAATAAATACCCCTGGTAATGAATACCGAAAAGGCAAGCAAAACCATGGCAATCAGCACGGGCCACAGATAAGAGGGCGACGCGGGTATCAGCTTGAAGGTGATCGTTGAAATCAAAATAAGAATAAACGCATAGAAAAGAGTCCGGGCGGTTGAGCCGATCTTATCCGCGAAGATACCGGCAAGGGGAGCGGCAAAAATCGCAATGAAATAAGTTCTGATCAATCCGATGAAGGCCGCCGAAGAGTCGGACTGCCCGAACATCTCCGTTAAGTAAGGCGTGATATAGCTTTGCGCCGTATACATAATATAGGATGAGAAAATGATCAGCGACAGGATCCAGACTCCGGGCATTTTAACGACTGCAATAATATCCTTTACAACGGCGCCCGTCTGTTCTTCCTGTGCGTTTGATTCGCCGACCGGCTTATAGAAGAAGAAAATAAGGATGCTGACCGCAATGGTCATGATGCTGTAGCATGAAACCAGAGCCCTGAAACCAAGCTCCGGCACCGCAAAGGAATTGAACACGGCCAGGAACGGAAAGCTGTAAAGCAATGGCACCAGGCCTCTTCCTCCCTCAAGGATGCCGAAAATTTTTCCCTGTTCCTTGCTGGCTCCCAGCATACGCGTCGCCTTGATCATCGCCGCCCAGAAGGTCAGGCTCGTCGTGACTCCCCAAAACGCGTGCAGCGCCAGAGTGAGTACGTATGGCGGGAACGTCATGAAATACAGTCCTCCCAAACCGGTCCCGGCCAATGAAAAGGCCAGCAGCTTCCGGCAGGAAAAGCGGTCCGCGAGCCAGCCGCCGGGGAAATAACAGATCATGGCGACAATTCCGTAGACGCTCATCATGGTGCCCATCTGAGTATGGGTAACTCCCAGCGCTCCCATCATCACATCATAGTAATAATACCGGATATAAGGCAGTTCATAAACGGCGCTTGCAGCGATTATGATCAGAAGAAGTGAAAAGATCCTCGCCGCTTTTGGATTGGTTTTTTCGATCATTTTAAACGTCCTCCTTCTTTCTTGCCTCCGCCCGATTCACGACGGAAGCGATTCTCTCTTTTTTTTCAACATCAAGGGGCAACGGCTTATGTTCCTGCAATATTTTTATGACTTTTTCATGAACCAGATCAGAAGCTTTCTTTTTGCCGTCGGATTCCCAGACGGAATATCCCTTTCTCAGTCCAAACTCCGGGAAGTATGTTTCCTTTTTGAAATATTTGAACGTATGCCTTTCCGCGATAAAGCTGCCTCCCGGTCCTACGTTATGGATCGCGTCCGCCGCAAGATGATCTTCGTCAACAATAATGCCAGCCTTTAAACGTTTTGAAAAATTAACTAATTCATTGCAATAAACCATCATATGCAGGGAACCCGTCATCCCGATATCCATCATTCCAAAATCATGGATCAGGTTGGAACCGACCCCCGTATTAAATGCGATCTGCAATGCTGTTTCCGTTGCGCTCTGCATGTCAAGCTCCTTGGAATCGGTCGCCCCTGCCAAACCGAAGCTGGGGATTCCCAGATATTGAAGAATTTGAGCCGCCGCGGCTTCAATGAGGATTTGCTCGGGGGAGCCGTAGGCGGCCTGCAGGCTATTCATATCCAGAATCCCGCCGTTCGAGCTGATCAATATGGGAGCGCCCTCCTTTACAAGCTGGCTGACGACAACGCCTGTCAGCGTGTCGGCAAAACCTACGGTCATAGCGCCTGCCAGGGTAACGGGGGCGGTACCGCCGAACAGCATGCCGGGCGAGTATACAAAGGGTATGTCATTTTTTGCCAGGTAAATCAGTTTTTCCATGGCCTCTTTGGAATGCATGAGAGGAGAGGTGGGTTCTACATATGCCATTAAATAAGGTTTCGCTTTTAACCTGTCTTTTCCGCCGACCGCAATTTCAGCCATCTCCGCGATGTCAGCCAGATTTTCCGCGTCAAAGGACCAGCAGAGCAAAGGCTTCGGACTGTTCTCAATCATAGCCTGGACCTCGTGGATATCGGCCAGTGAAGCGGTCTCGTCGCTGATCATGCATAAGGACATAAGAAAATTAACATTCTCCAGGGCGTCCGCCACAACAGCGGTATTCATTACATGCTGCTTTGTAGACGGTACCCGCTCCAGGGTGTAGGGATCAAAAAAGTATGGACAGGTAACCCCCGGACCGTAATAAGAATTCGTACCTGTCAATTCCATGGCCAGACTGCCTTCCCGGTTATAAATATTGATGCAGCCCGGAGCAGTTTTAACAGCACTTCTTACCAGGTCGGCCGGGATTTTCACGAGATCGCCTTCCACACTGCAGCCAGCGTTTTTCAGTAACGCAAGCGCCTCCTCGCAGCAGACTTTCACCCCGGTCCGTTCCAGCACCCGCAGCGCAGCGTTCACAATCGTTTCCTTTTCCGCATCCGTCAAAACCTGGATGGATAATCTTGACAATTCACATTCCTCCCTTAAAAAAATTGTTATATTTACATAGTCATAATAACATGTTAATCTATGACCAAAGGGGAGAGTCAATAGGATGAAGAGAATTATTTTCCGCAGGCGAGGCCAATCTTTAACCTAAGGGAGCGTCAATATGGCGAAGGAATTATTTTCCATAGGTGAGGTCGCGAAAATAAAAGGATTAACGATAAAGGCTCTTAGATATTACGATAAAATCGGTCTGCTGAAGCCTTTTTACGTTAACCCCGAGACGAAATACAGATATTACCATATAGACCAACTTCTGAGAATTGAATTTATTTCCCTGTTCAGAAAAGCCGGGATCGACGTCTGCGAGCTTTCCGGTATATTTACCGATGACAACGCCGTACAGATCGGACAATTTTCCGAAATGCATACGGAAATTGCGCTGAAGAAAATTAAAGAGCTTGAAAACTCAGTCCTGCTCTATCGTGAACTGAGCAATAAAATATCTTCCGACCGGAGACTGCCGGAAAAAGACGATATC
>DATMXY010000532.1:0-5179 GCA_035561275.1 Anaerovoracaceae bacterium
TAAAAAAATAGGTAAAGACAACGTAAAAATTTAGAAAGACAACATAAAAATATATGGAGAATTCGGAAAGCTACATGTCTCATGAAACATGTAGCTTTTTGATTCTCTGCGCCACGGTCTTTGCTATTGGAACGCCTGAAAATCAAGCTGTTTGCGGAGGACGTGCTTGGCATGAAATTTGCTCGTTAAAATTATATCAAAATAAGTTTAAGGAGGTATGTCATGGATACTGCCAAACTCTATACTCCCCTGGAAATTGGGAGCATGAAACTCAGGAACAGGATCGTGATGGGGCCGATGACCTTAGGCCTCGAAGCGGCAGACGGAACGGTACCCGAACGGTATCAGGACTTTTGGGAAGCCAGAGCGAAGGGAGGCGTCAGCCTGATCATACTGGATGTGGTCACGGTGGACGGAAATACGCCTTATATGGGCAATACCATCGGACTGTATCATGACGATCTGATCCAGCCTCTTAAGAAATTCACCGACAAGATCCACGCGTACGACACCAGGGTCATTCCTCAGCTCGCTCATCCGGGACCCGAGACCATCGCATGTCTGATGGGGGGCCAGGCTGTGGGTCCTTCCCCATATGTAAACGCGTTCGGACAAATGGTCAGAGAATTAAAGCCCGAAGAGATTTCCGTGATCGTCCGCCAATACGGCGAGGCCGCAAGGAGGGCGAGAGAGGGCGGCTGCGACGGCGTCCAGCTGCATTGTGCCCATGCCTATCTGATGGCCGGCGCCTTTTTATCGCCGCTGAGAAATAAACGGACAGACCGTTACGGAGGCGGCTTGGACGGCAGAGCGACGATGGCGATGGAAATCATAAAATCCATCAAGGACAATGCGGGGCAGGACTTTCCCATCGTCATGCGCATATCGGGCGATGAAACCACAGAAGGAGGAAATTCTCTCGCGGATATGCTCTATCTGGCCCCGAAATTTGCCGAAGCCGGCGCCGACTGTTTTGAAGTGTCCGGAGGCACCCAATATGAAACTTCCTGGAGGATCCTTCCCGCTGCCAGCGAACGCGCCGGGATCAATGTGGCGGAAGCGAACGCCATTAAAAAGATGGTCAATGTACCCGTCATAGTGGTCGGAAAAATCAACGACGCCAGATACGCGGAGAGCGTCGTTCAGAATGGTTACGCGGACGCGGTGGTAATGGCGAGGGCTTTGCTGACCGACGCGGAACTGCCGAAAAAGGCGATGGAAGGCAGATATGAAGATATCGCGCCCTGCACGGGCTGTTCCGTGGGATGCCTGGCCCGGGACGACGGCAGTAGAGAGACTGCGACCTGTGTGATCAATCCCGCAGTGGGTAAGGAAAAAGAGATGGAATTGGTCCCTGCCGATGTGAAAAAGAAGGTACTGGTCGCCGGCGGAGGGATCGGAGGGCTGGAAGCGGCAAGAACAGCAGCTCTGAGAGGACATGACGTTACGCTGTATGAAAAGGCGGGCAAACTGGGCGGGCAGGTCAACCTGGCCGCGGTGCCGCCGCTCAAACAGGATCTGTCCAAGTGGATCGTATATCTGTCGAACCAGGTATATAAAGCGGGTGTAAAAGTGGAGCTGAATAAAGAGGCGACCGCCGAATCCATCGCGGAGGCTAAACCCGATGTGCTGATCGCCGCCGTAGGCGCCAGGCCGCTGATTCCGGGCATCAGGGGCGTTGACAACAGAAAAGTGGTCACCGGCAGCGACGTTCTTGAAGGGAAGGCCCTCATCACGCAGGGAAATACTCTGGTTATTGGCGGCGGAATGGTAGGCTGTGAAGTGGCGGAGCTCCTGTACCATTATTCCAGGGGGAAAACCTCCGTCACCATTGCGGAGATGCTGGGAGACATTGCCATGGACGTTTTCGAAAACAGCAGAAAGCTGATGCTCTCCAGGCTGGACGCTAAAGGTACGACGGTGCTTACCGATACGAAGATAACCGAAATATCCGATGAAGGGGTGACGGCTGAGAGGGATGGGAAGCAGGAAGTTTTAAAAGGCTTCGATCATATCGTGCTGTGCTGCGGTTCTGTTCCGGCGGAAGATTATGAGGAAAAATTCAAGGGCGCGGCCGAAGAAGTCTATGTGATCGGCGACGCCAAATCAGCGAGAAAAGCGCTGCATGCCGTGGAAGAAGCGGCGATGATCGCAAGAAAGATATGAATAAGTCGATTTGAATGGCGGCGTCAGTCCCCCGCTTCTTAAGCGGCGGGCTACCGATTGATTTGAAATAAGGAGGTTTACAAAATGCCGTATAACAACTTATTCAGCCCTATTAAGATCAGGGGCATGGAACTGAGAAACCGGGTAGTGTTTCCGGCTATGGCGACGAAGCTGATCGAGGACGGGGGTTATGTCACCCAAAAGCTGATTGACTATCATGCGGCAAGAGCCGCGGGAGGCAATGGATTGAATATGACCGAGGCCACTTCCGTACATACTCCGTCAGCGCCCAGAAATTTCCTCTCCATCAGCGACGACAAGTTTCTCCCGGGTCTTAAGCAATTTAACAGACGCGATCCATAAGGCCGGAGGAAAAGCCGGCGTGCAGCTCTGGCAGGGAGGGGTAGTGGTCGCGAGCGATCCGGAAGCAATGATCTTCGTCTCTAGCGAGCTCCCTGTTGAGGGGGGGCATGTGATTCCGGGAGCGTCTGTGGAAGCGATAAAGGATGTGGTGAAAGCGTTCGGAGAAGCCGCAAAGCGCGCGGCGGAAGCGGGTTTCGACTGTGTGGAATTCCATGCCGCCCATGGCTATTCCCCGCACTTTTTCTTAAGCCCCGCGTTTAACAAAAGGACCGACGAGTATGGCGGATCCCCGGAAAACCGTGGGAGGTACCTGCTGGAATGCATTGAATCCATACGAAAAAGCATACCGGAAGACATGCCGCTGGTCATGCGCATCGACGCTCATGACGACTATGTGGAAAACGGGCTGACCATCGAAGACGTCATCGAGTTCTGCAAAGCGGCAGGTAACGCCGGCGTCGACGCACTGAGCATATCCCGCGGGAATTCCGTTACTTCAGCCGTGAAATATGAAGTGCCGCCTATTGATATTCCGCGGGGGTTCAATGTGGAAAACACCGCGAGGATCAGAAAAGAAACAAATATGCTGACGATGGCCGTGGGCAGGATCAATGACCCGCAGCAGGCGGAGGATATCATCGCCGGCGGCAAGGCCGACATGGTTGTGATGGGCCGCGCCCAGATCGCCGATCCGGAGTTTTGCAGCAAGGCGTCCGCAGGAGACGCCGACGGCATCATCCGCTGTCTGGGCTGCAATCAGGGCTGTTTCGACGGATATATCATGCCGGCGTTTCCCCATCTCACCTGTATGAGGAACCCAGCTGTGGGCAGAGAAGCGGAATACAAGCTGGAGAAAGCGGAGAATCCAAAGAAAGTGCTTGTTGCAGGCGGCGGAATGGGAGGGCTTGAAGCGGCTGTCACTTTAAAGCAGAGGGGGCATGAGGTCGTACTCTGCGAGGAATCCGGTCAGCTCGGAGGTCAGTTTCTCCTGGCAGGGGCGGCCCCCAGAAAGGGCGAGATGAAGGACGCGGCTATTTCGAGAGGTAATCAGGCGGCCGGGATGGGCATAGATATCCGGCTGTCTACGCCGGTAACGAAAGAGCTCATCGAGACGGTCAATCCTGACGTAATCGTCGTGGCTACGGGCGGGGAGCCCATAAAACTGGATGTTCCGGGGGCGGACCTTCCCAATGTGACCGACTCTTCCGCAGTGCTGTCCGGCAAAGCCGCCCCGAAAGGAAGCGTTGCCGTGATCGGCGGAGGCCTGGTAGGCCTGGAGGTTGCGGAGTACCTTGCCGAGAGGGAATACGATGTGACCGTGGTGGAGCTTCTTGATGAAGTGGGAAAGGAGCTCAGCTGGTTCAGGAAAATATGCGTGATGGAAAGCCTCTATAGCTCCGGAATCAAAACAATGGTAAACACGAAATGCGTGGAAATCAAGGAGGGTTCCATTATTGTCGAGGTTGACGGGAAACGCGAGGAGATAAGCTGCGATTGGGTGGTAATGGCTGTAGGGGCAAAACCGAAAAGCTTCGACAGCATAAAAGCCCTGTGCGAGGAAAAGGGACTGCCTTACTACGTCGTCGGAGACGCGGTGAGTGCGAGGAAGGCCTTAAACGCCATCGCGGAAGGAGCCGATATCGGCAGGAAGATTTAAAATGTGAGACGGTCTCTCTTCTTAGTTAAAAGTGAGAAGAGAGGCTGTCTTTTCTATGAATTATTTAATCATTTTAAGCCGCTTCCATCTGGCAGCAATGCCCTTAAGAATGAATGCATCTCATGAAATACTTTTGTGCGTATTTGCATCCGTTTTCCAAGCCGAGCCGCGAGATTATAGGCAAAATCCCTGCAGGAAGCGTTGTCATACAACTGGATGGTGCTGAAATGCATCACATCGATACCCTGCCTTTCAAGCACGGCTGACCGCATGATATCTTTTCCCTGCTCCGACGGACTACTGTGATAAGCGAAGCTTTCATATTCAACTGCCAGCCTCGCTTGCTTGTAATATAGATCCGCAAAGCAGCGGCTTTGCCCAAGCCGTATCCTGGCGTCATCACTTTTAAGCTTTATCTCAGAATTGAAAACAGCTCCATTAAGCCCGTATCCACCCAAAGCGTGCGGCAGTGTAAGAATCATATAGGCGATCGATTCCATAATTGATGCAGAACCGTCTTCCAAATACTTTGCAGCCCGTATCGCTTTGCGGTGTCCCCGATGTCCTGGGGTCTTCCCAAGAAACCTCATGAGCTTTTGCTTTGTCGTGATTGCTTCTGAAGGGAGCCCCGGCGAATGTGAACACAACTGCAGGCCCAGTAAGATGAGCTGATGGATACTCAATTTGCATGCAAGCTCCAGAAACAGCAATTCCGGAGACGAAACTGCTTTTCCGTTTCGGTTTGTTACCGCACCGGCAGGAAGAGCAAGTGCACAGGAATGGACCCATTTACCATTATTGCGAAATCTTTCATTTTGCTCGGAAACCGTTATGCCGGCCGGGTTTTTTTCTGCAATTTCGAAATCGATGATGGCTTTAATATATGGAATGTCCCACATTTCGGCAGCAGAGAAGGTCAGAATTTCACCTAAAACGGGCTGGTTTGATGGAAAAACGAAGCAAAACCTACGGTTTTGCCACCTATTTATGACC
>DATMXY010000533.1:0-5436 GCA_035561275.1 Anaerovoracaceae bacterium
AGGTAATAAATGATTTCAAGGAGATGAACCGCTTTTGATTAATGAGTTGCAAATGCGGTTCGCATGTCGGCCGAGATAAAACTTGAAAACAGGCTGGAGAGCGCAAAAATCGGCAGAATCAAGGCATCGTCCGGAGAATAATAAGCTTGGCATATTATTTGCTTTAATAAAAAGCTGAAAACAAAATCTCAAAGGGAAAATCATAACAGGATATGCCTGCCCGATTAGAGTTAATGTTAATAATGGAGGGGAAAATATGCCAAAAAAAATTGATGTAATGGATGGAAATACGGCGGCTGCGTATATCTCGTACGCGTTTACCGAAGTCGCCGGAATTTTTCCGATCACTCCGTCGTCTCCGATGGCGGAGTTGGTGGATGAATGGTCCGCCAAAGGGAAAAAGAATATATTTGGAAGAACTGTCGACGTGGTTGAAATGCAGTCGGAAGGCGGCGCCGCCGGCACAGTGCATGGATCTCTGCAGTCGGGAGCGCTTACAACCACGTATACCGCGTCCCAGGGACTGCTGCTGATGATCCCCAACATGTACAAGATCGCGGGAGAATTTCTGCCGGGTGTATTTCACGTTTCGGCCAGGACCTTGTCCGCGCACGCGTTATCCATATTCGGCGATCATTCCGATGTGATGGGCTGCAGAATGACCGGCTTCGCGCTGCTGGCCGCCGCTTCTCCCCAGGAAGTCATGGACATGGGCGCCGTAGCGCATCTGTCGGCCATCAAGGGACGGGTTCCGTTTCTGCATTTCTTTGACGGTTTCCGAACCTCCCACGAGGTCCAGAAAATCGACGTGCTGGATTATGAAGACCTGAAGCCGCTTGTGGATATGGACGCTTTAAAGGCGTTTCGGAAAAACTCACTGAACCCGGAACACCCGGCCACCCGCGGCACCACGGTGAGCCCCGACATCTTCTTCCAGACCAGGGAGTCAAGTAACGATTATTTTGAACGGCTTCCGAAGATCGTGGAAGATTACATGGGTGAGATCAATAAGCTGACGGGCAGGAATTATCAGCTCTTCGACTATTACGGAGCGCCGGACGCCGAAAACATCGTCATCGCCATGGGTTCCGTAAGCGATACCATCAAAGATACCGTGGATTACCTGAATAAGCAGGGTAAAAAGGTCGGCGCTATTAACGTCCATCTGTACAGGCCTTTCTCATTCTCGCATTTTCTTGCGGCTGTTCCGAAGACGGTGAAAAAGATCACCGTACTTGACAGGACAAAAGAACCGGGTGGGCTCGGAGAGCCTTTGTACCAGGACCTATGCACCGTTTACTATAAAGAGAACATCCCAATGACCATCGTCGGCGGACGTTACGGCCTGTCTTCAAAGGATACCACGCCGGCACAGATCGTCGCTGTCTTTGAAAACCTGGAAGCGGACGAACCGAAGGATAATTTCACTGTCGGTATCGAAGACGACGTATACCATAGCTCCCTTCCTGTCAAGGAAGAGATCAACATCCTGCCGAAGAGCATGGTCAGCTGCAAGTTCTGGGGTCTGGGATCCGACGGTACCGTCGGGGCGAATAAGAACTCGACAAAGATCATCGGCGAGACCACGGATATGTACACCCAGGCGTATTTCGTATATGACTCGAAAAAATCCGGCGGCCTGACCCAGTCCCACTTGCGTTTCGGAATGGACCTCATCCGCGCGCCGTACCTGGTAAGCAACGCGGATTTTGTCGCCGTGCACAATCCGTCCTATGTGGATAAATATGAACTGGTAAAGGATCTTAAGCCCGGCGGGATATTCCTCTTGAACTTCGCCGGCGGAGTTGACGAGCTGGATAAGGCGCTTCCAGTATCAATGAAGAAAGCCCTTGCGAAGAAGAATGCGCAGTTCTATGTGATCGACGCCATTGCCATCGCAAAAGAGCTTGGTCTTGGAGGAAGAACAAACACAGTTTTGCAAGCGTCGTTCTTCAAGCTCATCGACATCATTCCCCTCGATCTCGCCATCAAAGAGATGAAAGACGCGATTTATAAGACTTATTACACGAAAAAAGGCCAGAAGGTTGTTGATATGAATTTAGCTACCATCGACCGGGGTATTAATGATCTCAGGAAAATTGATATCCCGGCTGAATGGGCAGATCTGGAAGTTGTCGAGACGGTAAGGAACGACGTGCCTGACTTTATCAGAGACGTGGTCATTCCGATGAACCGCCAGGAAGGCGATTCCATCCCGGTTTCCGCATTCAGAAAATTCGACCTGTTCGACGGGACCTGGCATGCCGGAACCACCAAATATGAAAAGAGAGGCGCCGCCGTCGACGTTCCCGAATGGAAGATCGACAAGTGCATTCAGTGCAACCAATGCGCTTACGTATGTCCGCACGCTTCCATCAGGCCGATCCTTCTTACAGAGGAAGAGGGCAAAAAAGCGCCTGCCGGATTTGAGACAAAGAAGGCGATCGGTAAAGGACTTGAAGCATATTCCTACAGAATGCAGGTATCTCCTTACGACTGCACCGGATGCGGAAGCTGCGCACAGGTCTGCCCGGCAAAGGAAAAAGCGCTCGTGATGAAACCTCTTGCTACACAATTGAATCAGGCGGAAAACTGGCTCTTCGGCGTGGATGAAGTTACGATCAAAAAGGACGCCTTCAGCGACCAGACGGTGAAAGCGTCGCAGTTTGCACAGCCTCTGTTCGAGTTCTCCGGCGCCTGCGCAGGCTGCGGGGAAACTCCGTACATCAAGCTGGCGACCCAACTGTTCGGCGATAAAATGTATATCACCAACGCGTCCGGCTGTTCCTCCGCTTACGGCGGATCGACCCCGGCGACCCCTTACACAGTAAACAAGTGCGGACACGGACCGTCCTGGGCGATGTCCCTGTTTGAGGACAACGCGGAATACGCATACGGTTTCCTTCTCGGGCATGAAGCGATCCAGAAGCAGCTCATCGAGAAAGCGGAAAAGCTGGCGGAACTGGGCGTCGTAAAGGAACAGGCAGCCCGCTATGCGGAAGAGTTCGATCATTCCGACACATCGAAAGAAGCGGCCTCGGAATTACTGGAAGCATTGGATCAATATGCACCAAAAAATGAAGAGGAAAAGGAAATCAAAGAATTCATCATCCAGAATAAGGAATTCTTATCCAAGAAATCATTCTGGGCCTTCGGCGGCGACGGATGGGCTTATGACATCGGTTACGGCGGCCTGGACCATGTGCTTGCGTCAGGAAAGAATATCAATATGCTGGTGCTGGATACAGAAGTTTACTCCAATACCGGAGGCCAGTCGTCCAAAGCGACTTCCACAGGCGCTATCGCCAAGTTCTCCGCGGCCGGGAAGAAGGTCAAGAAAAAGGATCTGGGCCTGATGGCAATCAGCTATGGTTACATCTATGTGGCGCAGGTCGCCATGGGATGCGACCAGGCCCAGACCCTGAAAGCACTCAGGGAAGCGGAAGCTTATCCCGGACCGTCTCTTGTCATCGCATACTGCCCCTGCATTGAGCACGGCTTAAAATCAGGTATGGTCAAGAGCCAGGCAGAAATGAAAAAAGCGGTGGACGCCGGATACTGGCACTTATACCGTTACAACCCCGCCCTGAAGGACGAAGACAAGAACTCGTTCATCCTGGATTCCAAGGAGCCGACGGCGGACCTGAAGGAATTCTTAAGAGGCGAGAACAGGTATGCGTCCCTCGAGCTGGCGTTCCCGGAAAGAGCCGGCGAACTGCTGGATAAGGCGGTCAGGGATGCGAAGGAAAGATACGAAACCTATAAAAAACTCGCGCAAGGCTGATGGAACAGCTGCGTCAATCCCAGACGCCCGAGGCATCTCTTGACATTTTTTTCTCCTCAATATAGCGAGGCGCCGGGCTATCCCGCGCCTCGTTTAAATGTTAATGAAATCTACCTGCTATGCAGGTGAGGATAAAAAGCTTTAGCTATGAGTAGGAAATAAAAACCTCCATTTGAGGCCGGTTCAAAGGCACGCAAATCCTTTTCCAGCCCGGTATAGCTTGCTTCCACAGCCTAACGGCAACGGTTGGTCACAGTGTCGCCCTGCTTGCTGTTTTCTTTTCCCTCGTTTTCTCTAACCTCCAAAGTATTGCGAACGCTTGAATTTTTCACGATGCCATTTATATGACATTAGCAACTAAAATAGTTGACTTAATCAGGTAGATACGATATTATAGTTCTAAAGGAGGTTGCAATATGAAAAGCAGATTGAATAAAGAGGTAGGTATCATAAGGAGCTTTAACCGTTACTATACGAATGTACTGGGATTACTTGACCAACACATTTTGGAAAGTGATTTTACTCTGACAGAGGTAAGGGTGCTTCACGAGATTGAAAAGACAGAGGATTGCACATCCAAAAAACTTACGGAGATTCTTTGTATGGATTCGGGATATTTGAGCCGAATCCTCAAACAATTTCAGAAATATGGGTTGATAGAGAAAAGGCAGTCTCCCGAAGATGGGCGTTCGCATTTCCTTTGCCTAACCCAAAGCGGTCAAGAAAAAATGGATGCGTTAAACGCACGTTCGGATGAACAGATTTGCTCTTTAATCCGGCCGTTATCAGAAGAAAATCAGGCCAGACTGGTACACAATATGACATCTATTGAAAATGTGCTGACCGAGGGCAAGCACATAAAACCCGAAGATATAACTATCCGCTATAATATCAAACCGGGCGATGCGGGTTATATCACCTATATGCACGGCTGGATTTATAAGCAGGAATATAACTATACAACCGCTTTTGAAGCGTACGTCGCACAGTCTTTTTTTGAATTCCTGCTTAACTATAATGCCGATAAAGACAGGCTGTGGATTGCAGAGCATAATTGTGAGATTATCGGCTGTATAGGGATTGTCGGTCGTGGTGATAGAGCCCAACTGCGGTGGTTTCTTCTGCATCTAAATTACCGAGGCATTGGCCTTGGCAAACGGTTACTGAATCAATCCCTGGCCTTCTGCCGGGAAAAGGGGTACAAAGCGGTCTATCTTGACACTACCGAAGATTTGGAAAAAGCGATTGGCATGTACACCAAAGCGGGTTTTGTCAAGGTGGCAGAAAAAGAAAATCATACATGGGCGGACCATCTGATGGAATTGGAATTTGAGCTAAGCCTCGAAAAATCCGAATGAGCCGATACTTTACAAAGGAGTGGAGCCGCCTGGAGCGGATGGAAGGAGACATATATGCTGTCAGGGAAAAAAGCTGTTTATTATATCTGTAACGATGAAAAACGCCAAGGACTTGTTTCTCGTGTCGTACGTTGATACAGTGGGGAGGAATAAAAAAGTAATTGCACTTGAAGTGGTGGTTATGATTGCGAACGAAAAAATTCTCTCAATTAGAGATTGACGAAAATTGCGCAGGATGTGTTATAATAATTAAGAAAATCCGCCCTGAAACTGAGGTCAGCATGGTTATAAAGC
>DATMXY010000534.1:0-8980 GCA_035561275.1 Anaerovoracaceae bacterium
CATCATAAATAGAATTTGTCAATACAAAAAAAGCCGGGGATTCCAATTAATCAAACGCCCGGAATGACATTTCTTTCACAATTCTTTTGGTTATAATCACCCGATTTTATGTCTTTTATACTTTTAATATTGACATTCCGATCCCTCTGGAGATATAATTTGATTCAAAAGAAAAACGTTTTTCAATCGACAAAATAACAAAACGTTTTCGGAAATCAGCTAGTATGTTAAATCCAAATAGCAGGTAAAAATGGAGGAGAAAAATGGTGCCGGAAAAAAAATGGTTACTCACGGAAGATCCAAACATTATGTTTGAAGGGGATACCGCTGTAGGGCGGCTCAAGAAACAGATCTGGGACGCGTCGGAGGAAGAGATCGACGCGATCCTGGAAGAATACGGGATCCCTTCCCCGTCTGAACTGGGCGTGGCCGGAACTTATATCCAGAACACCCCCCGCGCGAAACAAATTGAAAAGAGAAGAAAGAACGATATTGTCTTTGTGCCCATCGGCTGTACGGAGAATCACGGCCTTCACGCAAACACCGGGCTTGATACCTTTATGGTGACACAGATCCTGGAAGGCGTAAGAAGGTATACCGCCAGGCAGGGGCGCGAAGTCAACCTCGCCTTCACGCCGCTGAATTACGGCGGACATCCTTATCATCACATCGGAATGCCCGGAACCGTCATCATGCCTGAGGAAGTGGTGAAGGAAACCCTGATCTACTGTATGCTCGGCCTCTGGAACGACGGATACCGGAAAATCATCTTTATCAACAATCACGGCCACCTCTGGATGCTGGAATCCGCCATTCATGAATTTTGCAAACGATACCAACTCCCGGGCATTTTCAGGGTCATCGAATGGCACAGGGCGGTCAGGGAATTCTTCTATCCCACAAACCGCAAGAACAGTCTGGAAACGAATTTCATACACGCCGATGAGGCGGAAACGGCGGTCGCCTTGCTGATGTTCAAGGACATGATCGACATGAGCGCGGTTCAGGATGCGGATGGCAAAGGTTTTCTTCCTGACGGACATATGGACAAATCCGTCGATCCGTACAGAAGGCCCTGCAGATGGTCAGAAGGAGAAGGCCACGCAGCCATTGAAAGAGCGGCGACTCCGGAAGGCGTGGTAGGGAAACCGTCCCAGGCCACGGCGGAAAAGGCCAAACGGCCTATCGCAGCGATACTCAAGTATCTGACCCTGCTGCACGATGAAATCCTGGAAGCGTTTCCTGCGGGCACCGTACCTCCGGTTGACCAGATCACGCTTCGTAAGCCGGAAGATATGGAGCCTTTCCTGAGAGAACCGCTCAGCGAGGGATGGAAGTCCGTCGACGAGCTGCCCAGGATCGGGATTTTCGAACGACTGTAAAAGTATATAGAAAAAGGAGAGAAAAATATGAAATCCAAAACTGCTTTTTTGCATAAACCGCATGATCTTCGGATCGAAGAAGTGGAGCTTGCACCTCTTAAACCCAATCAGGTGCTGATCAAGGTCGGAGCCTGCGGCATCTGCGGTTCCGACGTGGAATGTTATGAAGGGAAATCTGCGGAAGGCAGATACGACATCGCGCCGTATACGCCGGGCCACGAATGGGGAGGAAAGATCGTTGAGGTCGGTTCCGGCGTCGCCACGCTGAAAGCCGGCATGAAGGTTACCGGCGACTGTGTCATGGCCTGCGGCGTCTGCAGGAACTGCAAAGACGGATTGATGCCGTCCGCCTGCCTGAATATGCGGGAAATCGGCTTCAGGCCCGATTCCCCGGGCGGAATGGGCGAATACATGATCGTAGAAGAACAGTACGTTCATCAGATTCCCGACGACTGGTCCTATGCGATGGGAGCCTGGGTCGAAACCTTCTCCATCGGTTATTTTGGGCTCTGGGGCAACGGAGGCTACATCGACGCTTCCGACACGGCGGTAATTCTGGGCTGCGGCCCCGTGGGTATTTCCGCAACCATGGCTGCCAAGACGTCCGGAGCGACGGTTATCGTGATAGACCCGATCGCTTCCAGAAGAGAACGCGCCCTGAAATATGGCGCAGACCATGTAGTAGATCCGACCGAAGGGAATCTGAAAGAACAGATCGACAAGCTGACCAACGGCAGAGGACCTTCCGTGATCGCGGAAGCTTCCGGTAACGACGCCGCCATCGCGTCCATCTTCGACATCGCCGGGCACAGTTGCAGAATTCACCTCATCGGACACTCTATCGGCAGAAAAGTCCCTGTAGAGCTTGGCTGGACCATCTGGAAAACTCTGAAAATCAACGGTTCCGGCGGAACGAAGGACTTCGGCCAGAGAACCATCCGATTCATGAGCGCCATCAAGGACAGGTTTGACTTTGACGCTTTAAACACACATTACTTCAGTTTTGACGGGCTTCAGGAAGCGATGGATACCGCGATTCACGAAAAAGACAAGGCATTCAAGGTCATGCTTCAGTTTCCTGTGGATTAGTGAGGCAAATCATGTCAATGCCGGACAAAGAAACGATCAGCAGGATCATTAATCTCAAAACGGAGTAATTCCTCATTTATCCTTCCTCTTATGTGGAAGAGGGGGAAGGCCGGTTTCTTCTCTGTAAAACAGAAGGAGAAAAGAAAATACTCGCAATGGGAAAAGGAGATTTCTTCTCAGAACTCGACGGCGCCTGCCTGTCCGATACGGTCAAGCTGTGCCCTTTGTCGCACAGGAACAGATTGGTTCTGAACAAGTATCTGCCTTACACCCGGCCTGCAGCATTCGGAAGAAAGACGGCGACCTTCGGCACGGGCGACCGGCTTGGGCTTGCCACGCCGGGCCATATCCGATGTTTTCGGAGCAGCGCGGCCAAGCCTGTCCTTGCCCAGCAGAGCAAAAGAGAGCTTGATCTCACCGGCAGGAGCTTTGAACAGGTGTTGGACGACGTATGCTTCGCCGTTTTCCGGGAAGGATATCGGGGAGGCTTCGGAGCCGACGGAGACCATCTGAAAAAAGCCGAAGATATCAAGGACGCCCTGGACTGCGGTTATACGATGATCACCCTGGACTGCTCCGAACGGATGGGAAAAGGAATTGACAGGCTGGGCGTTCCGGAACTCGCGGAAGTCTACCTTACGCTCACGGCCGATTACCGGGCCCGGATCGAGCATTCCTATTTAAGCAAAGGTTTTCTGATCGCCGGTGAAGAATACTCCTTCTCGGAAGAAGAACTGATGCGCTGTGCCTTGATCTACCGCGGCGCAGTTGATTTTGTGGAGGAAGTCTGGTCTGCGTATCTGAAAAATCTGGCCCGCGAGGTGGACTTGGAACTGTCCATAGACGAGACCGAATCGGTGACTGCCGCCAAAGGACATCTTTTTGTGGCCATGGAGCTTGCATATCACGGGATCGAGGTGACCAGTCTGGCTCCCCGCTTTATCGGGGAATTCCAGAAAGGGATCGATTATATCGGAGACCTCGGCGCATTTGAGGCCCAGCTGAAGCAGCACGCGGCCATAGCGCGGCATTTCGGATACAAGCTCAGCATCCATTCGGGAAGCGATAAATTCAGCGTATATCCGCTCATTGGGAAATACACGGAAGGCCTCCTGCACATTAAAACTTCCGGAACCAACTGGCTGGAAGCGATCGGCGCCATCGCAGTGAAAAATCCGGCTCTCTACCGCAGACTCCATCATAAGGCGCTGGAGCATTTCAATGAAGCAAAAATCCATTATCACGTTTCCGGGGATCCGGACAAGGTCGAGGAACCGGAGCGTAAGCCGGATGAGGCGCTGATCGAGTATCTGAAGGACGACAACAGCAGACAGCTGCTCCATATCACCTATGGGTATATCCTGGAAGACGCCGGGTTGAAACGGGAAATCTATCAGACGCTGGAAGAGTGCGAAGAACTCTATTTCGAGCGTTTGATCTCCCATATCGGCCGCCATCTCCGGCTTGCAGGTGTATAGTAAGTATAGCTTATTAACGATAAACAATAATGAAATCAAGGAGTGTATTATGAGCGTAAAAAACGGCCTGCCTGCAGAGCTGAAACTGTCCGCTACGCTGGCGGCAGAACTGAATCCCGCTTCACCCGTAGTGATGGCAGGCGATCCGGCTGAAAGGATCGCCCTTGCTTCCCGGCTCGGTTATGACGCCGTCGAGCTTCACTGGGCGGATCCGGCCCATATCCCCCTTGCTGCGATAGCCTCCGCGTGTCAAAAGTATCAAATGACGGTCTCGGCTTTCGCCACCGGCAGAGCTTACGTTCAGGAGGGCCTTTCCCTCATCCACGAAGATGAAGCCAATCGGTCCGCGGCCATACTGCGGCTCAGGGATTTCGTGGACGCCGCTTCGGCCTTCGGCGCCGCCGTAATAATCGGATGCATCCGGGGGAACCTTGCGCCGGAGACGCCGCGAGCGGCTTCCCTGGAACGGCTTGCCCATTCCGCCGGGATCATAGCCGAATACGCGCAGGCCCGGAACGTCGGAATCGTTTTTGAGGCAATCAACCGGTATGAAAACAATTACCTGAATACCGCCCATGAAACGGCCGCTTTCATCCGCGAATACGAGCTTCCCAATACGAAAATCCTGCTTGACACGTTTCACATGAATATCGAGGACGCCGACATACCGGAGGCGATCCTTGCCTGTGGGGATTTATTGGGATATGTCCATGTCGCGGACAGCAACCGCCGGTTTGCCGGCGCCGGTCATATCGACCTGAGAGGGATTATACATTCGTTGAGCGCTGCCGGCTATCAGGGCTTTCTCAGCGCCGAATGCCTGCCCCTTCCGGATTCGGAGACGGCTCTGTCAGGCTGGATCCGGGGAGTAAAAGAGGCCTTTTGATAAAGGCATGCGTTATAACAGAATAAAGAGAGGTAATCATATGGAAAAAGTCAAGTTGGGCATCGTCGGACTGGGAAGGCTTGGACGCCGGCATGCGGCGAATATCAATTATAACGTCCTCAACGCAGAGCTGGCCGCCGTCTGCAGCGCGATCCCCGAAGAGGTGGAAAGCGTGATGAAGGAAATGAATCCGGGCTACGGCACCACCGATTATATGGAAATGTTCAACGACAAGAGTCTTGATGGGATTGTCATCGCGTCCAATTCGGCATACCACTGCAAAATGATCTGCGACGCCGCAAATGCAGGCGTTAAGAATATTTACAGTGAAAAACCCCTGGGAATGACGCTGGAAGAGATCGATCTGATCAAGGAGACCGTTGAGAAGAACGGCGTTCAGATCTTCCAGACAGGCTACAACAGGAGATTTGACCGTTCCCTGATGACAATGAAGCAGAAAATCGACGAGGGTTTCATCGGAAAACCGATCCTGATCAAACTGGTAAACCGCGATCCGGAATGGGACAGGGAGGCGCTGCTCAAGTTCAGCCCCACCAGCGGCGGCCTGGTATTCGACATGCTGACCCATGACTACGACACAGCCAGATTTCTCATTGAATCCGACGCGGAAACCGTGTACGGCATCGGCGGGGCATACGGGTACGAAGGCCTGGCGGAAATCAACGATATTGACAACTGCATCATCTCCGTGGCCTTTGAAAACGGCGTCATGGGATACCTTGAGACCTCACGGAACTCGACTTACGGCTACCACGTGGAAATCGAAGTATTCGGCACGGAGGGAAGTCTGAGAATGGGCACGACTCCGAACAAAGACAGGGTTGTTTCCATGAATAAAAACGGCATTACCACCGAGTGCGTAAAGTGGTTCTTTGAGTTTTGGGAACCCACATTCAACGCGGAGCTTCAGGATTTTGCCGACTGTATCCAGCAGGGAAGGCAGCCCAAGGCCGGCCTTATGGACGGTTACAAGGCGGTAAAATGGGCCTTCGCGGCGAAAGAAGCGGTGGACAAAAGAACCATCGTAACCATAAAATAACTGACCTAAGGGAGCTTCAGTACCTCCGAACAACACCAGTCCTCCTGCCGTGAAACAACGGCAGGATTTTCATTTTGATGTGTATATATTTGTAATTCCATAACGGTTTATCTTTCTTATCAGCGTTGATTTGTCAATCTTCAGGGAATCGGCCATCGCCTGGGCGCTTTTAAACTGAGGCATTCTGGAAAGCAACAGCTGTTTTTCGTAAAGCTCTACTTCCGATTTCAAACCGATACCTTCGCCCCTTGAGAGGATCCCTTCGTAAATCTTCATATCTGGAAAAATATCGATTAATTGGCTAGAAGTGATTTTATCGGTATCGCAGGTTACAAGCGCAGCCTCTATCACATTGGACAGTTCTCTGATATTTCCGGGCCAGCTATAGCTATACAGCAGGTTTAACGCATCAGAAGAAATCCTGATATCAGTATTGTTTTTCTTGTTGTATCCTTGTAGAAAATGTGGTATCAACGCCTGGATATCCTCTTTTCTTGCCCTCAGGGGAGGTATCGATATCTTTACAACATTCAGGCGATAATACAAATCCGCACGAAACAGTTTTCTGTCGACGGCCTCCTTCAGATCCCGGTTCGTTGCAGAAATAATTCATGACATTCAATAAATTTGCGATGCTAAGCATGAAAGGCTTCTCCGAAATGCTTTCCCCGATTTTTATCATCGTCGGCGCTTTTATGGTTAGAGACGCCCTGGTCGCCATGGGGCTTCCGCACTATGTTTCCGGATTGGTGGAGCCGGTCATGACGACGGGGATTTATCCGGCAGCCGTTTTTCTTACCGTAGCGCTCCTTTCCTTTACGACGGGAAGCAACTGGGGAGTTCCTGCGGTAATGGTTCCGATTTTGGTTCCGATTGGATTGGCATTGGGTACGAACCCTTATATTATTCTGGCGGGAATCGCTTCCGGCGGATGCTTTGGAAGCCATGCCTGCTTTTATTCCGACGCCACGGTATTTACGTCAGCCGTGTGCAAAATTGACAATATGGAGCATAACCTCACACAACTGCCCTACGCGGCTATTTCAGCTGGGCTGGCCGCGTTGATGTTTTTAGTGACCGGACTAGTGATTCAATAATATCTACGGCAATGCCCGCAGGACTTCATCAATCCTGCGGGCATTGTTTCTACCGGTTTTCAGTCTAAGAACAGGTCCGTACATTCCAACTTAAATTTTATAGATCTCAATTTCGCCCCAACCCGCCTCAACAAACTGGGACAGCGTTTTCTGGACGACGCCGTATGTTATAAAATCTACAGGTTCCATTCCGTCAGGTTCATATGCCCGGACAAATTCCGGAATGCTTTTCAGTCTTTCGATCACCGCATTATCAACCGATTCATTGATTCTTTCGCCGAACGGTCCCTCAATCTTTGCGATTAATGCCTGTATTTTAGGATGGATCGATAACGCCATGTCGGCTCCCGCAAACTCTGTCGCATGATATGTTCCGCGCATACCCGCAAGCATGATCGTGGCTTCATATCCTTTTTCTTTATATATGCTGTACGCTCTTTTGGAAATCGCAATGCCCGCCTGAATAATATCGGATTCCTCCACAGCTGCCTTACGGTCATGTGCAACGTCACGCAGATAGTCGTCGATACGTCCTATCATAATTACGGCAAAGCATTTTCCCGGTTTGACGCCCGCTTTCCTCGCCCTTTCAATTCCCTTTTGATACCTTTCGGCGATTGCCAATACCTGGGGAACTGTAAAACTGACGGTCGCGGTAACAGTGATTCCCTCCGCCGCGCATTCTTCCAGCACATCAAGACCGGCAGCCGTCACCGGAAGTTTCACCGCAATGTTCGGCGCCCACTTGCTCAGTCTTCGCGCCATGGGCAGCATGGCGTCGACGTCTCCCGGAAATCTCGGGTTTACCTGTGCGCATACATACCCCTGTTCGCCTTTGGTCTGGAAATAGATCGGTTCCATCATAGACGCTATTTTAACCGTTACCCTGCGGATGATTTCCTCCGCTTTTTGCGCCGGATCCAGACCGGACGGCATATTCTCAAAGCTTTCCTTCCATATCTCGGGTCGGTTATAGATAGCCTGTTTCACCAGCGGAGGATTTGTGGTAACCCCCACCGTTCCGTTTTCCAGACTTATTTTCAATTCATCGGGATCGGCGGAATCATGCCACCATTTTGTCGGCGTTTTTTTTGAAAGCCAGCTTAAATATTCATTTTTCATAGTAATGCACCTCCATAAATTCAAGCAACATAGTAGATTTAAAATGACTCAATCAGTCCTCAGGCAGACTCCAGTTAAAGAATTGCAGATAGGGCGCACCTGCCTTCCGGCGGAATTCATCCATATCAACATCAGACCAATCCAGGATTCCTTTGCCGGTCTTGCAGCCCAGATTGCCCTGTTTGATCGCGTTTTCAAGCAAATCCTGGGTACTCTCAGCATTGCACAGATCGGGATACAAATAGTCGTGTATGCTCTTGATCATATCCAGGCCTGCGTAATCAAAATGCTGAAACAGGCCGATTGACGTATATCGGGGCGCGAAGCTGGTCATTAACGCCTTGTCAACATCCTGGGGAGAAGCAATGCCCTGTTCGACCATAAATACCGCTTCACGATACAGCGCATGCTGCAGCCGGTTGGCGATAAAGCCCGGAGCGCTTCGGTTCATGATGACCGGCGCCCTGCCGCATGACTCCATAACCGCACAAATAATGTCCACGGCCTCTTGAGAAGTCTGCTTACCCTTGACAATTTCAATGCAGGGCACAAGATGGGGAGGATTGTAGGGATGCGCTACCGTCATTCTTTCCGGGTATTTGGAAAGACCTTTGCACAGATCGTCCGTAGAGAGCGCAGAGGAGGAAGAAACGATTGCCTTAAATTTTGAACAATGCTTTTCCACCTCGGCATATACGGAATGCTTGACTTCAAGCTTCTCAACGACGCATTCAAATATGAAGTCGGCGTCCGCAATATCCTGATAACTCCGGGTGACCTTCAGCCTTTTGGCGGCTGCGTTCGCCTGCTTAGGACTGACCAGGTTCTTTTGGATCAAATCATCATAATTATTTTTAAAACTTGAC
>DATMXY010000535.1:0-6429 GCA_035561275.1 Anaerovoracaceae bacterium
CTATTCAATTAGGCTAAACTCAAGAGAAATCAGTGCACGGATTTTTCTTGGGTTTTTATATTTTAAGGGGGATGCGGGAGATAAAAACTAAAAAATATAAAAGGAGGAAATGGTATGAATTATGACGAAATTGCAAAGGGGATCCTGAAAAACGTAGGCGGCAATGACAACATTGTCAGTATTTTAAGCTGCTTTACCCGTGTCCGTGTAGAAGTGAAGGACAAATCCCTGGTCAATCAGGAAGAGATCCTGAAGCTGGAAGGCGTGAAAGGAGGCACATTCTTTAACGACACGTATCAGATCGTATTTGGTGGGAAATGCAATGATGTTTACGACGCGCTTTCAAAAATTGTCGTCATTAAAGATGATGCCAAAAACAGCGCGGCAAAGTCCAATCGTAAATTCTCAGGGGCTATGGTGCTGGATTATATTATGGGTTCGATTCAGCCGATCATTCCAGTTCTGATCGGCTGCGGGCTGATCATGGGGATCATTGCCATGCTGGCCTATTTAAATGTGGATTCTACCACCTACGGATATCAGATCATTTCCGCGGCAGGTGTTGCCGGTTATTATTTCCTGCCGGTTATCCTGGGCTTCAGCACCGCGAGAAAGCTTGGCGTTAACCCGTATATCGGCGCTGTAATAGGTGGAATTTTGATTTATCCGAGCGTGCTGACGCTGGCGAGTTCCGGCGAGGCCTTTGCTTCTTTTTACGGAATCCCCATAAAGCTTGTAAATTATGCTTCCACCATGACGCCGATCCTGCTGACGATGCCGCTTGTTTACTGGATTGAAAAATTTGCGAAAAAAATCTCCCCGACCGTTTTAAAATCTGTTTTGGTACCCGCGATCACGATCCTGGTTACATTACCCTTTATGTTTGCGATTACGGGGCCTCTGGCTCAGATCGTTTCTGAATTACTGGGAAAAGGAATTACGGCAATCTATACCAACTTCGCAATTATAGGCGGATTGATCATCGGAGCGACGTGCCCATTCTTTGTTTTGACAGGCGTTCATCAGGCGACGGCAATTCCCATTGTACTGAATGAAATCGCAACAACTGGATTCTCAGTCGTATTCCCGATTCTCGGCTTTGGAAACGCGTCCGTCGGCGGAGCCTCCCTTGGCGTAGCGTTAAAAACAAAAAATAAAGCGTTCCGCGGAGAAGCGTTGAGCGCCGCGCTCATTGGAGCGATCGGGATCACAGAGCCCGCATTATACGGCGTATTGCTGCCGACCAAAAAACCGTTTATCGGCGTAGCCATCATGTCAGGAATTTGCGGCGCTGCGTCCCTGTTTTTCCTTGTAAAGGCTTATGGTCTTGGACTATGCGGTCTGGGCGGTATTCCGCTGTTCCTGGGCGATACGTTTGTCATGTGGTGCATCCTGATGCTGGTCGCCTATTTCGGCGCCGCGGCAATCGCGTTCGTACTTGGATTCAAGGATATCCCTGAAGAGAAATAAGAATGGATGGAAGACGAGATTATGGAAAAATTTAAATATCCCCATCTTTTCGAACCTTTAAAGGTCAATCAGATGATCCTTCAAAATCGGATCATATCGGCGCCGCTGGGAAGCCTGACGGACAAATCCGTCAGCGGGATCGGAATGATCATCAGAGGAACCAGCGGCAATGTGCCGGGAGGCAAATCCCGCATGGCGCCGGGGCCGTATTGCTTTCAGGATATGAATGAAAGCCAGAAGGTCCGCGAACAGGTTTCCATTATCAGGCAGAGAGGCGCGAAGGCGGAATTCGAATTATGCCACGTAGGGCAATATGCATTAGTTAAGCCGGGAGATTTTGCCGTTGGCCCGGTAAGCTTCATCCGGGAAGACGGGACCGAAGTCCGCGGTATGGACGAAGCAATGATGAACGAGGTTGCGGACCAGTTTGCACAAGGGGCGAAAGACGCCAAAGAATACGGATTCGATATGGTCATGCTCCATTTCGGCCACGGATGGCTTCCGACCCAGTTTTTATCACCGCATTTCAATAAGCGGACGGATGAATACGGGGGAAGCTTTGAAAACCGCATCAAGTTTCCGACGATGATCGTAGAAAGGGTGCGCAGAGCGGTAGGACCGAATTATCCGCTGGACATGCGGATCAGCGGCTATGAGTTTATTGAAGGCGGAACGGAGCCCGAGGAAGTGGTGCGGTTTATCAAGAGTCTGGAAGGGAAGCTTGACATGGTGCATATTTCCTGCGGCCTGGAAAGAGAGCTGGCCGCCATGACCCATTTGACGTCTTCCGCTTATTTCCCCCATACGATCAATACACAATGGTCGAAAAAGGTAAAGGAAGCCGTTACCATCCCGGTGGCGGTGGTCGGCGCCATCATGACGCCGGAGGAAGCGGAAGAGATCATTGCCTGCGGGGAGGCGGACGCTGTTGTAATCGGAAGGCAGATCATCGCGGATCCGTTCTGGACGGCCAAAGCCAGAGAGGGGAGGAGCGAGGATATCGTTCCGTGCTTAAGATGCCTGAACTGCTATAATATGTATGCCCGCGACAGGAAAAATCATTACGGGATGAAGAGCATCACCTGCTGCGCGGTAAATCCGAGATACCTGCACGAGGACCGTGTCCCTGCTGAATTGCCTGAAGCAGAGAAACGGAAGAAGGTTTATATCATCGGCGGAGGGCCGGCAGGATGCATGGCTGCCATTACGGCCGCAGAAAGAGGTCATCATGTGGTATTGCTTGAGAAGAACGGATACCTTGGGGGCCAGCTGCGCTGCGCGGACTTTGATGATTCTAAAATGGACCTGAAACGCTATAAGAATTATCTGATCACCCAGATCAAAAAAAGCGGCGTCGAGGTAAGACTGAGCTGCGAGGCCTCTTACTGCAAGGAGGAGTTGGAAAAGGCGGACGCAGTGATTGTCGCGGTCGGCGCGGAACCGGTAATTCCGGAAATCGAAGGCAATGAGAAGGCCCATGTGATGAACGCGCTGGAAGCTTACGAGAGTCAGGAAAAGCTGGGACAGGACATTGTGATTGTGGGCGGGGGTTCCGTCGGGTCTGAGCTGGCCAAGCTGCTTGCAAATAACGGAAAGAAAGTTACGATTGTTGAAATGACTTCTAAAATCTGTGCAAATCTGAATGAGCACGCGAGGGCCGGCCTGCTGGAAAAACTCGGGCAATGCGGCAATCTTGATATCCTGACGGAAGCGGAATGCACAAAGATAGGTGATGATTTTGTCGAAGTCAGAACCGGAGACGGCATAAGAACCGTCAGAGCCGACAACGTGATTTTATCCGTGGGAATGCGGGCAAGGAGAGAATTGGCAAATTCCTTCTACGGATTGGTTCAGGATACCAATATGATCGGAGACGCCAATCGTCCGGCAACCGTTGCCGAAGCGACCCAGGACGGATATTATGCTTCGGCGTCACTGTAGCCGGCCGTACGGCGGCGTGGGCCGATTTGAACGGCGGCGTCAACCCGCCGCTTTCGAAGCGGAAGATTGACTGCAAGACCGCCATATTCCTAAAGAGGTAAACGGTCGGTCGGACCGTTTACCTCGATTTTATCATAACCGGCAAGAGTTTCTACGAAACGGAGCGGAAGAACCTCTCCTACAGTTCCTGCTCAAAGGAACTCACGGTTCTGAAGCTTTTAAAGCCCTGGCTTGCCGAAGTGGATTCCATTGCCTTGCAGCAGTCGCTCAGGGACCTGGATTCGGCATACGATAATTTCTTCAGCGGGTCAGGCTTCCCCAGGTTCAAAAGCAAGCATTCCAGCCGCCACAGTTACCGCACCCAGATGGTGAACGACAACATCAAGGTTGAAGGAAACCGCATACAGCTTCCAAAGATCACCAACAGGATTGGCGTTGATATGGGCATCAAAAGTTTCTGCTATATCTCCAATGAAGACCCCGTAGAAAACCCTAAGTACCTGAAGGCTCTCGAAAAGCAGCTGGCACGGGCCCAGCGGCAGCTTGCCTCAAAGGAAAAAGGAAGCGGCAACCACCAAAAGGCAAGGCTTAAAGTGGCAAGGATCCATGAACGTATCACAAACCAGCGCAGGGATTTCCTTCATAAGCTTTCCACCAGGCTGATTCATGAAAACCAAGTGGTCTACCTGGAAGACTTAAGGATATCTAAAATGGTCAAGGATTCACGCCTCGCAAAAAGTATCCTTGACTGCAGCTGGTCGGAGTTCTTTCGCATGATGGAATACAAGGCTAGCTGGTACGGCAGGGATGTGTTCCATCTTGACGCGTTCTTTCCAAGCAGCCAGGAATGCAATGTATGCCATTTCAGGAATCCTGCCGTGAAGGATCTGAAAGTCAGAACCTGGACGTGCCCGAACTGCGGTACCGTTCATGACCGGGATGAGAATGCAAGTCTCAACATTTTGAAAGAAGGATGCCGGCTATATCCGGCATCCTGAATATATCCATGTAGGGGTGGGACGCCCCGAACTTACGCCTGTGGAGACAGTAGGTTACGAACTCGATGAAGCAGGAATCCCCCGCCTCTATAGGCGGCGGGAGTGTTCAAATGAATGTAACGATCCAATACACACTTGACAGATCCATGAGATAAGAGGAGGTTCCATTATGAGCAGTTTTCCTGAAGGTTTTCTTTGGGGCGGCGCGACAGCCGCAAATCAAATAGAAGGGGCATGGGATGCGGACGGCAAAGGGCCCAGCACGGCGGACATTCTGACGTCCGGCACGAAGGACAGACTACGGCGGATTACCCTGGAGCCGGAGGAAGGCGCAAATTATCCGAGCCATGAGGCAATCGATTTCTACCATCGCTATAAAGAGGATATTGCTTTGTTTGCCGAGATGGGTTTCAAGGTTTTCCGCATGTCGATCAACTGGACCCGCATTTATCCTACGGGGCTGGAAGAAGAGCCCAATGAAAAGGGGTTGGAGTTTTATGACAGCGTATTTGACGAGCTTCGCAAATATGACATCGAACCGTTGGTTACCATTTCCCATTATGAATGCCCTTTGGGCATGGTCAGGGAATTTAACGGCTGGACGAACCGTAAAGCCATCGATTGCTTTTTACGCTATTGTGAAACCATCTTCACAAGATACAGGGAAAAGGTGACATACTGGCTGACCTTTAATGAAATCAACGGTCTTATTATGCTGTCTCCCTTTCTCGGAGGCGGGTTCTACTCCGCTGAAACGGCCATGGATTTTGAGGGGGAGCCGACACATGAATTAAATCAGATGAGATATACGGCGCTTCATAATCAGCTGGTCGCAAGTGCAAAAGCGGTGCAGCTAGGACATAGAATCAATCCGGATAATAAAATCGGAAATATGATATGCCATATCACAACGTATCCCTTCAGCTGTAATCCAAGCGACGTCATTAAGGCGCAGGAGTGGGACCGGCTCAACAACTGCCTTTGCGGCGACGTACAGTGCAGGGGAGAATATCCGAAGTATGCTTTGAGTTATTTTGAACGGGAAGGAATTAAACTCAACATGATCGAGGAAGACAGGGAGGCGTTAAAGGCTGGAACAGTTGATTTTTATACATTTTCCTATTATTCATCCCAATGCGCGACGGAAAATGCGGATACGGCAAAGACGGCGGGCAATCTGACGAGAGGAACAAAAAATCCCTATCTTAAGGAAAGCGAGTGGGGATGGCAGATTGATCCCCAGGGGCTGCGCTATACAATAATCAAGGTATATGACAGGTATCAGCTTCCGGTAATGGTTGTAGAAAACGGGCTTGGCGCGGTGGATAAGGTGGAAGAGGACGGCTCCATACATGATTTCTATCGTATCGACTATCTGAAAAAGCATATCCGGGAAATACAAAAAGCGATGGAAGACGGATGTGAGGTATGGGGATACACCCCCTGGGGATGCATTGATTTGATCTCTGCGTCAACCGGAGAGATGAACAAACGGTATGGCCTTATCTATGTGGATAAGGATAACAACGGGAATGGAACCTTGGAAAGATCCCGGAAGGACAGCTTCTACTGGTATAAGAAAGTGATCGCGTCAAATGGAGAGGATCTGTAAAAGGAGATATAAAAATGGAAAAAGTTACAGTGACCGTGTCAAATCAAGTAGGTCTGCATGCCAGGCCGGCCAGTTTGCTGGTCAACCTATTAAAAGGCTATGAATGTAATATTGAGTTTTATAAAAACGGAAATGATACAAAGAGGTATCAACCAAGAAGCATATTAGCTGTTATGGCGTTAGGAGCGGTAAAAGGTGATACATTAACCTTTGAAGCAGAGGGAAGGGATGAAAAACAGGCAATAGAAGCAATTGAGGAATTTATAAAAAGCGGATGCGGGGAGTAAGTCCTTTTACTTGTTTAACACTTATGATATACTCAATTCAGATTATTTATATAACTTAAGGTTGGTGGTAAAGTGAAAAGGTGCATTGCAGTTGCTGGAATAGTTGAATAAAGAATAAAAC
>DATMXY010000536.1:0-7624 GCA_035561275.1 Anaerovoracaceae bacterium
GTATTCGTGATCCGGTCCAGCAGGGTCAGGGAGCCCTCATAACCCAGCGTCCGCACCCGCTGTCCGCCTACGTGGTCATGAACGGGAAACGCGCAGCGCACCAAAGGGATCCCGAGCTTTTCTTCGATCCTTCTTCCGTCGGAATTTCCGACCATCAGATTGGCGCCGTATTCCCGGGCATAATGTTCGATATGGTCAAAATCACAGACGTCGGTGACGATAAAGTCTTCTATGAAAAACCGTTCGGATACCTGACGGATCTGATCTTCCAGCAATTCCCTCAGGTTTCCGCAGGCGGACCCGGTGGCGGTCACTACAGGAGTGATGCCGTTTTCCATACACAAGCGCGCTATCCCGTAGACAAAATCCGGTTCACCGTAAACGACGGCCTTACCTTCCGCGTTGTATTTATGAGAATCCACCATGGCGTCCAGGAATCTTCCCCGTTCCTTTTTTATAGAATCCGGCAGCTCGTCTAGGGAACCTTTCAAAATACCGAGGAAGGCGTCCGTATCCCTGAGCCCGACAGGCGGATTGCAGCGCACATAGGGAACCCCGTAGCGGTCATACAGGTATTTTGCCGGAGAAGCTTCTTCTCCGACGAAGGCGGAAAGCTCGACGCTCAGCCGGGAACCGGCCATTTGAGAGATCTCTTCCAGGGAGGTCCCTCCGCCAGGAAGCCTGTCATAGTTTTCTTTATAGATACCGTCCAGATTTTCGGATAAATCCGGAAGCAGGATATAATCGATTTCGAGATCGGCAAGGAGGCGTTTCAGATACCTGGTGTCCGCGGGGCTGAGCATTCCGGTGATGATGTTGACCTTGCCGTGCTTCTCCTTTTTCATTTCCGTAAACTGTACAATGGCTTTCAGTGCCGCGAAGAAGCCTTCGTATTGGGTGCCGGAATAGCCCGACGAGGATACCGGGATGATTTTGACGTTGTGCTGCGGATGGTTTGCCTGGAAATCGCGGATCATCCGGGGAATGTCCTCCCCGATGGTCTCTGCCAGGCAGGTGGTGGCCACTCCGATGACTTCCGGATTGTAAAGCCGGATGAGGTTCTCCAGGCCCTTGATCAGGTTTTTTTCCCCGCCGAAGACCGTTCCTTCCTCTGTGAGAGAGGAGGAGGCGATATCGATAGGTTCGTTGTAATGGGTGGCCATATGGCGCCGGATATACGTGCTGCACCCTTGCGACCCATGGAGCAGAGTCATGCATCCTTTGACGCCGCAGAAAGCGCTGACGCTTCCCATGGGCATGCACATCTTGCATGGGTTTACATTCAGATTCACTAAATTCATGCTCATAGCGCGGCCTCCTTCGCAGTAAACGTCATATCCTGCAGAACCGCCTTCGCAGTAAGTGCATCCTGCAGAACCGTCTTCGCGGAAACTGCCGCCCGCAGGTGCTGCCAGACAGGGCTGCTCATGGATCGGTTGACTTCTTCCGTGAAGTTGATCACGCCGTCAAAGCCAGCCAGGGCATGTTTTCTCTCATGGTTATGGTCACAAAAGGCGATGCCGAGCTTATAGGCGAGGGGGCGTTCCTTGACTCCCCCGACGAGGATATCCGCGCCGGTCTCCTTCATGAACAGCTCCAGTTCCGCCGGATTTGCGTCGTCCAGGATCACGGTGTCGCTGTCCACAAGCTGGTTGATCACATCGTAATCCTCCGGCTTTCCCGTTTGGGTACCCACAACCACCGTCTTAATCCCCATGGCGGAAAACTGCCGGATGAGGGAGATGGCCTTAAATCCGCCGCCAACGTAGATTGCGGCTTTTTTACCTTTAAAGTTATTTTCATATTTTGATAAACAGCCCTCCAGTCTGTTTGTTTCCGACAGGGCAAAGGCTCTTGCCCGGTTGATGTTCTCCTGGGTTCCGATTGCCTCGGCAATGCGGATCAGAGATGAGGAAGTGTCTTCCGCTCCAAAAAAACTCACTTTCATAAAGGGGATCTCCATTTCCTCTTCCATGCGCTGCGCCAGATAAGTCATGGATCCGGCGCACTGCACAACGTTCAGTTCCGCCGCGGGCGCTTTGATGATGCTGTCAAAGCCGGCGTCGCCCGTAATGGTGGAAATTACGTCAATACCGATCTTTTTCATATAATTCCGGATGATCCACATCTCGCCGGCCAGGTTGAAATCCCCGAGAATGTTGACGCCGCGCCGCCTGACGTTGGTTTTATAGGGGGAAATGAGATCCATGATGGCATTGCAGGCCATCTTGTAACCAAAGGACTTGTTCCCGGAAAAACCGGGGGATTTTACCGGGATGACACGGATCCCGTACTTACTTGACGCCTGCCGGCATACCGCTTCCACATCGTCGCCGATGACGCCCACGATGCAGGTGGCGTAAACAAATATCAGTTTCGGATCATGGCCTGCCACAAGTTCGTCGATGGCGGCAATGAGCTTTTTTTCTCCGCCGAACACCACGTCCTTTTCACTGAGGTCCGTCGAGAAGCTGTTCCGGTACAGCTCGCTGCCGCTGGACAGACTGCCGCGGATATCCCAGGTATAGCTGGCGCAGCCGATCGGGCCATGTACGATATGGAAGGCGTCGGTAATGGGGTTCAAAACGACCCTCGCTCCGCAGTAAACGCAGGCGCGCTGGCTTACGGCGCCGGATACGCTGTCTTTGTCACATTGGATGCTCGCCTGGCCTCCGCCGCTCCCGTATTGGATAAACCGCGTCCTGTCGTCCAGGATCTTTTGCTCTCTGTCGTCGGTGATCTTTCGTTCACTCATCGCGCTGCCTCCTTCCTTTACATTACGACTTCCACGTCTTCGTCTTCACAGTTCCTGTCATAGGCGTCCATCAGGGCGTTGGTGATGAGTTCGGTCAGACGCAGGCCGCCGCGGTAACCGACGATGGGGAAATAAGGATGGGCATAGCGGTCGAGGACCGGAAAGCCCGCCCTGACGAAGGGGATGTTTTCCGCCTTTGCGATCTGCTTGCCGTAACTCGTGCCGATGAGCAGGTCGACGGGTTCGTTCTTGATCCATTGATGGAGCTCAAAGAGGTCTGAGGATGATTTTGCCGTGCAGCGTTCCGCCCCATACTGGGCGAAAAGCTCCTCCGCTTTTCTCTCAAAGCTTTCACCCGGAGTCCCGGTTATCACATAGCTCGGCACCATACCCAGCTCCAGGGCAAAGCTTGTCAGGCCGAGGACGGTGTCCGGATCTCCGAAGATGGCGGCCTTTTTTCCGTAGCAGTAGAAATGTGCGTCCAGCATGACATCGACAAGCTGGCCCCGTTCATTTTCAAGCTCTGAGGGAACTTCCTCCTGGCTGATTTTTTTCAGCTCCATAATATAGCTGTCCGTATTGGCGATGCCGATGGGCAGGGGCATCCCCGCATAAGGGACGTCGCACTTTCTTTTCAGCACGTTTGCGGGCTCCAGGGAGGTGAACAGTCCGAAGGCCAGGACTTTCCTGCAGTCCCCGAGCCTTCTGATGTCCTCGATGCTTGTTCCGCCTTTCGGATACATCTCGTAATTTCCCGTCATGGGCGCGTCCATGACGCCGCTTTGGTCGGGAAACATGATAAAGGGGGTTTTCATCAGGCCGGCGATCCGCTTCATCTCCCGGATATCCGCGGGATTGACGAAGCCGGGAAAAATACCGATCTGATTGGTCAGCACCTTTGTTTTTTCAGACAGATAATTGATGAAACCGCTCATCATGTTATAAAAGCCCGTAACGTGGGAGCCTACATAACTTGGCGTATTGGCGTGCACGACAAGCTTGTCGCCGGGCACATCCATATCCAGGATGTAGCTGCCCACGTCGTCGCCGATGGTTTCGCTCAGGCAGGTGGTATGCACGGCGATGATGTCGGGATTGTAAATGTCAAACACATTTTTGACCCCTGTTTTAAGGTTGCTGCCTCCGCCGAACACAGAGGCTCCTTCCGTGAAGGAGCTGGTGGAAGCAATGGCGGGTTCCTTGAAATGCCTCGACAAAAATGTCCTGTGATAGGATACGCATCCCTGGGAGCCGTGGCTGTGAGGCATGCAGCGATGGACGCCCAGAGCGCAGTAGAGGGCGCCCACAGGCTGGCAGGTCTTACAGGGGTTGATCCTCAGCGAAGTCCTTGCCGTTATTTCTTTCGGCGTTAAATTTAACATGCCTTTTCACCTCCCGTATCTGTCGCCTCAGCTACGGAGGCCTGCAGAGTCGATTGGGCTTTCCAGGGCGGCACCACAAATTTCCAGATTGGAGTATAAAGGCCCATGGCGATGTCCCGGGCAAAATTGATCGCGCCGTTGAATCCGGAATAGGGACCGCTGTAGTCGTAGGAATGCAGCTGCCTGGACAGTACGTTGGATTTCTGAAGGATATATTTGTCCTTGATGCCAGACATGAAAATGTCCGGCTTCAGCAGGCGGAGGAATTCTTCCGTCTCAAAGTGGTTCAGATCGTCCACGACGATGCTGCCGGTTTTCATTTCCTGGATCAGGCCCTTGTATGAGTCTAGCGGAATCTTGCCCTTCAGCTCCTCGTACTTCTCCTTATCCAGAAAAGCGCGGAATCTCTGGGGATCCGGCTCTACCACGATGCTTTCAATATTTTTGCTGTCCGCGTCCTCCTTTACGAAGGGCAGGACGTCGCGGCCCTCATAATCGTCCCTGTGGGCAAACTCATAGCCTGCCAGCACGGTTTTGATCCCGAAATCCGCAAGCAGCGCCTGGTAGTGGTGGGAACGGGAACCGCCCACAAAGAGGGCCGCCGTTTTCCCCTTCAACTTATCGTGGAAATATTCGTGGGCTTCCATGATCGCATCCAGTTCGTCGGCGATGACTTCCTCGGTTCTTTGCACGAGCTCCGGAGCGCCGAAATATTCGGCCATATCCCGCAGAGACTGGATGGTAGCGCCGATGCCGATGAAATTCACCTTCAGCCAGTGGATCCCGTATTTGGTGTGCATCATTTCCGCGATATAGTTGATGGACCTGTGGCACATGACAAGATTCAGGTCCGCCTGGTGGGACCTGCTGAGGGCTTCCACGCTGCCGTCCCCGGTCAGGATTGCAACGACTTCATAGCCGATCCGTTTCAGGATCCGCTCGGTTTCCCAGCCGTCTCCGCCGATGTTGTACTCGCCCAGGATGTTGACCTTATATTTCTTGTCGATGGGCGTGTCGTCGGTTCCGATGATGCGCCGCATCACACCGTTATTGGCGATATGGTGGCCGCCGCTCTGGCTGACCCCTTTATAGCCCTCGCAGCTGAAAGCGATACAGGTGATCCCGTATTTTTTTTCCGTTTCCGCAGCGACGGCGTGAATATCGTCTCCGATGAGTCCTACCGGACATGTGGAGCAGATCAGGATGGCCTTCGGACGGAACAGCGCCATCGCCTCATCGATGGCAGTCCTCAGCTTCTTTTCTCCGCCGAATACGATGTCCGGTTCCTGCATGTCGGTTGAAAAACAATATTGGATGAAATTATCGCCGCTTTCAGTCTTTGCCTTATTGCGGCGGGTCCCCCAGGAATAAAAGCCGCACCCGATGGGGCCGTGAGTCAGCACAAGGGCGTCCTTCAGCGGCCCCAGCACTACGCCCTTACAGCCTGCGTAGCAGCAGCCGCGGTTGGTCATGATGCCCGGGATGCTTCTTGTATTCGCTGAGATGGTCGGGTTTTCGGCAGTTTCATCTATCTGGAGGATGTGCTCTTTTCTATTTTTATAGACCTTGGCATTGTAGCGGTCCAGCACTAAATCTCGTTCTCGCATTATTACGCCTCCTTATTTAAATCGTTAAACGAACATCGACTGGCGCCGTCGTTCAAAGAACCGTTTCGCCTGTTCGTACTTTATAGGTTTCCAGTACGGGAAGGATAAAGATTCTTCCATCCCCGGGGTTTCCCGTCTGGTTTACTTTGATGATAGCTTTGACAACGGTTTCCACCTGATCATCCTCGACGATCATGGTAAAAAACCTTTTAGGGATAAGCCTGGCGCCTTCGGTGATGGATTCCCCGACATTGGACAGGGGCAGATCGTCTGTCTCTAAAACGTATTTCAATAATTCCGGGTTTAAGGATTTTTTGCCCCTTCCCATGCAGGCTTTGCAGACAAAGGCCGGAAACCCGGCGTTGACCAGGGCGTCCTTTGTTGGGTTTACCTTGCCGACGCGGATGATCGCCATTACCTCTTTCATAGAAACACCCCCTGTTATAGTCCCTGTTTGCCGGTACTGATGGTAAAGGCGTCAAGGACCGGCGATACAAAAATACGGCCGTCGCCGTAATTGCCCTTTTCTCCGGTACGGGCAACGCGCATGATGATTTTCACCACGTCGTCCTTGTCTTCTTCGCTGACGACCAGCAGAAGCATATCCTTCGGGATTTCGTCGTACTGCACATCGCCGATGACGATGCCCTTTTGTTTTCCGCGGCCAAAGACGTCGGTCTTAGTCACTGCGGGAAAGCCTGCGGCCATCAGTTCCGAAAGCACCTCGTTTGTTTTTTGCGGTCTGATGATTGCTCTTATTAAAAACATGGGATTTTTCTCCTTTCTGTTGCGGTATCCGGATCGAGATTCAAACCAATGTTTAAATCGTTAAAGATCGAGGATACCGTGTTCCATCAGCAGCGCCTCAAGCCTTTCCTGTGAAAGGGGCTTGGGGACAACAAACATCTCGTTTTCATCAATTTTTTTTGCCAGAGCGCGGTATTCATCCGCCTGAGGACAGGAAGCGTCATATTCGATCACAGTTTTTTTGTGAATCTCTGCCCTTTGCACCATATTGTCCCTGGGAACAAAATGGATCATCTGGCTGCCCAGCTCCCTGGCAAAGGCTTCGACCAGTCCGGCCTCGCCATCGACCTTACGGCTGTTGCATATAATGCCGCCCAGACGTACCGGGCCGGTTTTGGCATATTTTTGGATCCCTTTGGAAATGTTGTTTGCGGCATATAATGCCATCATTTCTCCGCTGGCCACGATATAAATCTCTCTGGCCTTGCCTTCCCGTATGGGCATTGCAAAGCCTCCGCATACAACGTCGCCGAGAACGTCATAAAACACATAATCAAGATCTTCCTCATAGGCCCCAAGTCTTTCCAGAAGGCCGATGGAAGTGATGATCCCGCGGCCGGCGCAGCCGACGCCCGGTTCCGGTCCGCCGGATTCCACACATTTGATATTTGCGAAACCATCCTTCAGAACCAACTCCAAATCGATATCTTCGCCCTCTTCCCTGAGGGTATCCAGCACCGTCTGCTGGGCAAGGCCTCCAAGGATCAGGCGGGTGGAATCCGCCTTCGGATCACAGCCGACGATCATGATTTTATTGCCCATTTCGCCCAGGCCTGCCGTCAGGTTTTGCGTTGTGGTGGATTTGCCGATTCCACCTTTGCCGTAAATAGCTACTTGCCTCATAGTTGTTACCTCCCTTTAAAATAAACAGAACGGGGTCCTCCCCAAAGGAAAGACCCCGTTGTCTTTACTGTTTGAACAAGCTGATTTGAAAACACACGAAGCCTTTCCGTAAGGAAAGGCTTCTTTGACTTTGCTTTGAAAATAAACAGGGTCTTTCCCTATAGGGAGAGACCTCGTCGTCTAACTTATTAATTAATATTACATAAGTATATCAACCGTCATATAATATG